>JBKPMQ010000075.1:0-7482 GCA_046732235.1 Actinomycetota bacterium | reverse complement strand
CTATACGCGCGCTCAGCCGCGCTGTCGACGCGCCAGCCCGGGGACCCGACCGATGAGTGGGGCGGCCTTTGCCTGAGGCCGCTAGCCAGTCTGGGCGGCGGCGACTCCCTAATTCGGCGACTTTCGGCGGGGACCTCCGGCTTCGAGCCAGTGTCACGGATCTGGCTTGCTTCGTTGGTCGACGAGGCGGCGGGCGACGTCGCGGAGCTTGACGTTGGCGTCTTGGGAGAGTTGCGCCAGCCGTTGGAATGCTTCCTCGTCGTTGATTCGTTCGTCGGCCATGAGGATTCCTTTGGCCTGTTCGATCACGGCGCGGGAGCGCATCGCGTCGGCCATGTTCCGGGCCAGCGTCGAGGCGGACTTGTAGGCGTCAACGCTTTCCAGCGTCGCCGCCAGCTGCTCTCCGTAGCTGAGCGCCAGCCCAAGTTGGCGGTCGCTCAGTTCGAGACGCTCCCGGGAGTACAGGTTCAGGCTTGCCGCGACCTCCGCCGAGTCGGTCGGCACGTGCACTGACAGCGACGTCTTCACCCCCAGGTACCGGGCCGTATCGGCGAAGTGCTCCCACCGTTCATCACTCGCCCCGGCGTCCTCCAAGAAGATTGGGTCGGACTGGTCGAGCGTCGCCATGCACGGGCCGCCGCCCTCGTACTGGGCGTCGTCCAGGCCGATCAGGCGCTGGTCGGTCGCGCCCACCGTGGACACATCACCACCATGCTGGGCCGTTACGGTCGCGGCGCTAAACCCGATCGCCTCAACCGCTGTCTCCAAGATCAGGTTCAGCAGGCGGTTCAGCCGCACCTCGGCGGCGTCTTGAGTGGAGTCGTGCTCCATCGCGTCTCTCAACCATCCGCTCTCCAAGGGCTACGGCGTTCTGCGAACGACCGGCTCGGCGCAAAGCGGAGAGCATCGACTCGACGCGAAGTCAGCTCTCACAGGATAGCCGCGGCGTGAGGCCCCGCGCGTCCCGGCCCGTCGGGCTGTCCGTCCGGGGTGGTTGTCGTTTGTGCCGTGTGGTACGATGTTGGGAGTAGTTCGGTGTGAGCCGGTTGAACAGACAGCCGCTCCCGGGGTCCGTTTGGCTAGCCCACCCCAATCCTTGTGGAAGGGGGAGGCTGATGTTATTGCCACGCGCCACGCTCTTGGCGCTGACCGCGGATCACCCGCCACCGGCGCGACCGATCACCCCCGCTCGGCAGGGCCGGGATTACTGGTTGAGCCACTGCGAGGGGTTCAGGGTTCGGAGTCCCGAGGGTGAGGTCGGCGTCGTTGAATCGGTCGTCCACGCCGCCGATGCGGGGCGGCCGGCCTATCTGGCCGTCACCGGCGGGCGGTTCGCGCTTCACACCGCGCTTGTGCCGTGCGGCGAGGTGGTGTCGATCGACGCCCGCCACGCGCGCCTCGATGTGCAGGCCAGGCCGACGCGACGGTCGCTTCGATCCGCCCTGGCAGACGGGGCGCGACGGGTATCGCACCGCTCAACTGCCGGGCGGGTCGGGTACGGCTCGGGGACAGACTCATGACGTCCCCTGACGAAGCGTCGGTGGCGGGGTTCCAGCAGGACATCGCCGCGGTGCCGTCGAGCCTGTTGGGCGTCCGCCTCGGACTCGACCGGCTCCTGACGGGCCGCTCGGTCGCGCCTGCACGCGTGGACGATATCCGGCTTGCGGTCACGGAGGCATGCGCCAACGCCGTCGTGCACGCGTATCCAGAGGGTGAGGCCGGAACGGTGCGCGTGACCGCCGACGTCACTCCGGAGACATTGGTGGTGGCGGTGCGCGACTACGGATCCGGTTTCGCCGCTCGCCGTTGCACGACCGGGCTAGGAATGCTGCTGATGCGCACGCTGGCCGACTCCGTCCGAATCGACGACGCTGACCCGGGCGCTGCCGTACAGATGACGTTCCAGCTCGAGCAATGACCGCGACTCACGCGAGCCCAACCCACGTCCTCGATTTGGCATCCCTGGACTGCTCGCGGCGGCGCTAGTATCATGTGGATCTTGCTTCAAAAAAGGAGGCAGGATGGGGGAGCACACGATGAATCGCGGGGAGATGATCCGGCGTCTGGACGATGCGTCTCGGGAGGTGCACGAGCGGCTCGAGAACGGGCCGCTAAGCCCTGACGAGCGGCATGTCCTCGCAGCCACCTTGACTCGGCTGCTGCCCATGGTGGCAGACAGCCTCCAAGACCAGGAGGACCGGGAAGCCGCTCAGGCATTGCTTCGAGGCGCTTCCGGCTCTAAGCCATAGCCGCGTTCGCGGTCGACGGTCGCTCCGAAGGATCGTTGCGGCCTCGCCTTCTACACGGCCTCGGATCGCCTCGTCGAGCGAGTCGAACGTCGCGAGAATTGTTCGGGCAACCGTCAACTCGAACAGCGGCCGACTGGAATCGTTTGGCACGGGAGTAGCCGGCGCCGGTGGTGCGGGCTAGTCGGGTGCCGGACTGGCCACCGCTTTCTCTGTGCTACTTCCCGAGGAACTCGAGAGCCTTATCGACGAACTGCTCGTGGAACTGAAAGATTTCGCGTATCCGGCGTCCGAGTAGATCACCGGTTCGTTGTTTGGGAAATGGCGAGCTACATCTTCTGCTGCAGCCCGCCTCTTCGGCGGGATGCGGTGAGAGGCCTTGAAAACGCCGAAACCCGCATAACCATGCGGGTTTCGTGCATGCGCTGGAGAGGACTTGAACCTCCACGACCCAATCGGGTCACAAGGCCCTCAACTCGGCGCGCGTCCGTCACATCCTCCAGATGCGCATAACGCTGCCTGTCCTCTCGATTGGAGTGGAGCGATTTGGACAATTTGAGTCGCTGGCTGCTACACCAACCGCTACACGACGCTGTTACTCCGACGGGCAGACCTACCTCCGCTGCGCTCGACTACGCCAGGAGGTCGTCTACTACCGTAGACACGACCTGATGTCCAGTCGACGGAGTGCACCCCGCCTATGCGACGCGACGAGGGCGGGTGGTGTCGTGGCGCGTCTGAGTTCCCGACGGTGGCGGGTGCGCGGGCAGAACACGATCGTGGTCGACGGCGGGTTGGCCGGGCTGACCGGCCGCGCGCGACCTGAGGGCGGCGGACAGGCGTGTCTTGGTGCTCGAGGCGCGAGACCGGCCGGGCGGCTGGGCGGGTTGCCTCGGTTCGCCGATCCGACCCTGGGCCGCCGCCACCCCTGAGGCGGAGGCGGGGCCGCCGCCGGCCTCGTGCGAGGCCTAGCGGGCCTCTTGCTGGTATGCGGCGAACCATGTGTCGAAGTCGATCTCGCCGATGCGGGCGCCCTCGCCGGGCGTGAGCTCGCCACCGTGGAGCTCCGTGCCGTAGTACCGAGCGTGCGGGTCGGCGATGACTGTCCGGCGATCGCCGGTGGCCGCGAACAGCCGCCGCGCCCAGCCGTCGATGCCCAGCGCCTCCGGGCCGCCCAGCTCGACCCGGCCACCCGCCGGCGTACCGGTCGCGAACTCGGCCACCGTGGCCGCCACGTCGTCCGCGGCGACGAACTGGATCAGTCCGGTCGACAGCCGCACGTTGTCGCCCTCGGCACCTGCCTCGACGATCTGGGGCAGGAACTCGAAGAACTGCGTAGAGCGCAGGATGGTGTGGGGAATCGACCCGGACTCAATCGTGGCCTCCTGGGCGGCCTTGGCGCGGAGGTAGCCGCTGTCGGGCAGGCGGTCGCTGCCGACGATCGACACCGCGACGTGGTGGCCGACGCCGGCGTCGCGCTCGGCCGCCAGCAGATTGCGCGACGAGGTTGTGAAGAACTCCATCACCGCGTCGTCGTCCCAGACCGGCGCGTTGGAGACGTCGACCGCGACGTCAGTGCCCACCATCACCTCGGCAAGGCCCTCGCCCGTGATGGTGTCGACGCCTGTGTCGGGAGAGGCCGGCACCGCATCGTGCCCCTGTCCGACCAGCCGGCGGACGACGTTGCGGCCGATGAGCCCGCTTCCACCGATGACCACGATCCTCATGACATCCCCTCCTATCGTTCTCATGCTTTGCGGAAACCCGTGAGCCGACCGAGGCGGGATCTGGACGCGAAGCCAGGCTCGGCAAGCGATCCGAGTGCGATTATGCACTAGGGTGGGTGCATGAGTCCTCCCGCGACCCTTCTCATCTGGTTTCAACTGCGCTCGCCGGAGCTGGCCGAGGACTTTGAGCGTCTGATGACGGGGGATCGCGACCTCGTCCGCGGGTCGCTGGACACGGTGTCGGAGTGGCGCCTCACGCGGCCGGCGGACGTGCCCGGACAGTCGCTCGATCAAGCCGATTACGTGCTGATCGCAGAGATCGTTGGAGTGGAGCGCTTCGAGCAACAGGCCACCGAACACATCCAACGCCTGGCGGACGACCTGGCGCATCTCGTCTCGAGCCGGGGGATGCTCATCGTGCGTCCCGTCCTCTGATGCTGCAGACGACCTTACGTGGGGGGATCGCGGGCGCGGTCGCGACCGTGGTGATGACGCTCGAGCAGCCCCTCGACAAACGCCTGTTCGACTCCAAGTACGACGACGTCGAGATCCTGGGCAAACTCGTGACGCGCGGCGACAACTGGCAACCCATCGGCCTCGCGCTCCACGTGCAGAACGGCGCGATCCTGGGCGCCGCATACGCGCGGCGCAAGCCGTCCCTGCCGGGGCCGGCGGTCCTCCGCGGCCTGACGGTGGGCCTCATCGAGCACGTCGCCACCTGGCCGATGACCGTCCTGTTCGACCGCTACCACCCCGCCCGCAACGAGCTGCCGAAGCTCGCCGCCAGCCGCCGAGCCTTCGGCCAGGCGACGATCCGCCACGCCGTATTCGGCATCGTCCTCGTCCTGCTCGAGGACGCGCTCAACGACCGCAGCGCATCGCTCAAGTTGTAGCTCGAGCTCCTCGCGTTCCATGCGCCTCGGGCCGCCCGCCCGAACCCAACACAGCCCCGCGGCACAGGGGAGCCGGTCGAGAAACCCCGGGAAGGCGAAAGCCGCCCAACCGAGCGGCTTTCGCGCATGCGCTGGAGAGGACTTGACCCTCCAACCCCATCGGGCTCACAAGGCCCTCACGGGCGCAGGCGCGGGCATGGCTGTCGACCGCCTGAGGTCGCACTGGAAAATCCAGTGGACGAGGACATTCGGTCCTCGGTCCGCAACGCGACGTACTGCCAGCGCAATCGCCCGCTTCAGCACGGCTGGAAGGAACTTGCGCCAGCACGTCTCCGACCCATGGATGTCGGTCGCGAAGAAGACGCGCATCCTGCCAAACTTATCTCACCACGTCCGACTGACGGCGAAGTCGGCGGCGGGCATAAGCCGGCGGCTGACCGAGAAGCGGCGCGCGGGCTGGAGGCTGGGATCCGGGCATCTATCCATCCCCTCGGTTCTCTCGTGTGCCTGTGCCTGCGGCCGCGTGAAGTTGTCGCTCTCACGGGGTGTTTCGGCCGCCTGCAAGCACGAGCTGCTACCACGCGGCTCGCGCGCCGGCCAAGCGGTAGGCCCTGGAACGACGAAAGCCGCTCGAACCGAGCGGCTTTCGCACATGCGCTGGAGAGGACTTGAACCTCCACGACCCAATCGGGTCACAAGGCCCTCAACCTTGCGCGTCTACCAATTCCGCCACCAGCGCGCGCTTGCGACCAGGCAGTCTAGAGCAGAAAGCCGAGCGCGATGACGTTCGCGGTGAAGACGATCGAGATCAGGATCGTCAGCCGCGTCAGGTTGCGCTCCATCACCGCCGTGCCGCCGTAGCTCGACCCGCCCGGGTTCAGCATCCCGGAGAGACCCGCGTCCTTGCCCGAGTGCATGAGCACGAGCACGATCAGCCCGACGCCGAGCAGCACCTGGACGCCGGAGAGGATCTGGGAGAGCAGATGGGTCGACATCGGCGCGAACTCTAGCCCACGACGACGGTTCCGGCCGCGCCCGCGACCAGGCGGCCGATCACCGGCCAGGGGAGCTTCGCGGCCCGCACGGCCGGGAGGCTGACGAGCAGCCCGCCCGACGTCTGCGCGTCGCACGCGAGCAGGCGGTCGGCCTCGTCGAGGCCTGGCCCGAACGCGCCATACTCCGCCGCCAGCTCGAGGTTCGTGCGCGTGCCGCCGGGCACGTGGCCCTCGTCGAGCAGCTCGCGCACGCCCGGGAGCAGCCGCACCGCTGCCCAGTCGATCTCGACCCCCAGGCCAGCCCCGGCCGCCAGCTCGTGCGCGTGGCCGACGAGGCCGAACCCGGTGACGTCGGTGACCGCGTGCGGATGTGCCCCCCGCACGAGCGCCGCCGCCTCGGCGTTCAGTGTCGTCATCGACCCGACCGCCGCGTCGACGACCGCAGGATCCGGCTCGCCGCGCTTGATCGCCGTCGACACGATCCCGGTCCCGATCGCCTTCGAGAGCACGAGCACGTCGCCCTCCCGGCCGCCGGCGTTCGTCCAGATCCCGTCCGGATGCGCGAATCCCGACACGACCATGCCGTACTTCGGCTCGGGATCGTCGATCGAGTGCCCGCCCGCGACGACGGCGCCCGCGGCGGCGGCGACGTCTGCGCCGCCGCGCAGGATGTCGCCGAGCAGCTCCATCGGCAGCGTCTTCGGGAACGCGACCACGTTCAGCGCGAACGCGGGCCGCGCGCCCATCGCGTAGACGTCCGAGAACGCGTTCGTCGCCGCGATCCGCCCGAACGTGTACGGGTCGTCGACGATCGGCGTGAAGAAGTCGATCGTCTGGACGACCGCGAGCTCGTCCGAGATCCGCCAGACGGCCGCGTCGTCGAGGCTCTGGTGGCCGACCATCAGCTGCGCCGAGTCGGCCTGCGGCATCGCGGCCAGCACCTCGCGCAGGGAGCCGGCGGGCAGCTTGCACGCGCATCCGGCCCCGTGGGAGAGGGCGGTCAGGCGGACGGTGTCGGTGGCCATCTCCGCCTCAGTGTACGTCCGCCCCTTCTACACAAACGGCATGGGGTGCGGCTCGCACCGGCGGGGGCCGTCGGCGGCCTCCACGATCAGGTCCTGCGGATCGGCGCCGGCGTCGATCAGCGCGACCACGATGTTGCGCTCGAGCGCGAACGAGTAGACCGCCCACCGCGCCACCCCGACGGGCTCCCCGTCGGCGGCCGTGATCGGCCAGTGCCGCTCCATCACCGGGAACGGCTCGCCGTCGCAGGCGAGCCCCACCGTCCGCCGCGCGGGGCCGCCCTCGCGCACCGCCCGCAGCGCGTCGCGGCCGACGAAGTCCGGCCGGTCGAGGTCGAGCATACTTCCCATCCCCGCCTCGATCGGGTTCATGTCCGAGTTGGTCGCGTACTGCGTGTCGGAGATCCCCTGCTCGACCGCCCGAACGATGTTCGGGCCCGTGACGAGCAGGCCGTGCGGCTCGCCCGCCTGGACGATCGCGTCCCACACGTAGGTCGCGCGGTCGCTCCCGAGCGGGTAGATCTCGAAGCCGGGCTCGCGGCTCCAGCCGGTGTTCGAGACGATGCAGGCGACGCCGGCGAGCGTCGCCTGGCCGCACC
>JBKPMQ010000074.1:0-25847 GCA_046732235.1 Actinomycetota bacterium | reverse complement strand
AAGCAGGGCAGCCTCTCCATCCGCATCGGGCTCGGCTGGGCGAAGTCCCACTCGTTCACCACCGGCCAATGCCCGGTCATGCGCTATCACCGCCGACTGATGAACGCCATCCTGAACGACCGCTGCCAGATCGCGAAGGCGGTCAACGCCACCGTGATCTCGCTCGACGAGGCGCCGCAAGGCTACGAGGCCTTCGATAAGGGAGCGAGCAGGAAGTACGTGCTCGATCCGCACGACGGGCTTCGCGACAAGAGGCGAATCGCCGCGTGAGGCAAGCTGGGCGAGCCCGGGCCTCGAGACCCGGGCTCGCCCACGGCTGCAGGCAGCCGGCGAGCCGGCCGGCAGACTCGCCGGCGAGGGGCGGGTGGTGTCGGCCGCCTGGGCGGAATGCGGTACCGGGTAGTACCTCCTACCTGAACAGCGAGGAGGAACGAGATGAACGTCACGATCGTAGGCGCCGGAAACATGGGTCGCGGCATCGGCACCCGTGTCGTCGCGGGCGGCCACGGGGTGGAGATCGTCGACCGCGACCCGGCCGAGGCGGCGAAGCTCGCGAGTGAGCTCGGCGAGTCCGCGACCGCCCTCCCACCGGATGCCCCATTCGGCGGCGAGGTCGTCGTCCTCGCCCTCTACTACCCGCTCATCAAAGACGCCGCGCGCGAGTACGCCGACCGGCTCGCAGGCAAGGTCGTCGTCGACATCACGAACCCGCTGGACACGCAGACCTGGGACCGCCTGGTAACGCCGGTCGGCAGCTCGTCGGCGGAAGAGGTACAAGCGCTCCTCCCGGGCGGGACGCCGGTGGTCAAGGCGTTCAACACCACCTTCGCCGGCACGCTCGTCGCGGGCGAGGTCGCGGGCCAGCGGCTCGACGTGTTTCTCGCGGGTGATGACGACGCCGCGAAGCAGAAGGTCGCGCAGCTCGCCTCGGATGGCGGCCTGCGTCCGATCGACGTCGGGCCGCTCGCAAGGGCGCAGCAGCTCGAGCAGCTCGGCTTCCTTCACATCTCGCTCCAGCAGCCGCACGAGCTCGGCTTCGGTAGCGCGATCAAGCTGCATCCGTGACGGCCGTCGAGCACGACAGCCCGGTCGCATCGTGTGGTTTCGAGCGCCACGGGGTCGGGAACGATTGCGGCGACCGTCTGTCGTCGCAGCCGAGGGGGACGTGGTGCACGTCAGCCGAATGGTGACGTTGGCAGCACTGCACGGGGTCGGGGGAAGCGTCATCGGGCCGCGGGTCGCCGAGCGGCTCGGCGTTCCGTTCCTCGATCGGGCGATTCCGAGCGCGGTCGCGAAGCGTGCGGGGCTTTCCGAACCGGCGGTCACGGAAGCGGACGATGAGCCTCGGACCCGTTGGAGCGAGGTGTTCGACGCGCTCGGGCGGGCCTCGCCGCCCACCGGAGCCTCGGGCCAGCCGGAGGGCCTTGACCTGGAGCAACGACGGCTGCATGCGGAGATCGAGCGGTTTCTCGCCGACGCGAGTCGCTCTGGCGGCGTCGTCTTGGGCCGCGGCGGCGCGGTGGTGCTGGCGTCCGTCCCGGGGACGCTGCACGTCTACCTTGGCGGGAACCGGGAACGGCGGATCGAGCGCGTGATGGATCTCGACCAGATCGACCGGGAGGCGGCGGCTCGCCAGGTGAAGGCCAACGACCGGGCGCGGCGGGAGTACGTCAGGAGCGTCTACGGGATCGAGGGCGACAACCCCACGCTGTACCACCTCATGATCGACGCGATCTCACTCGGCGTCGACGTGTGCGTCGACCTGATCGTGGCGGCGAGCGAGTCGTACGCCCGAGCATCCGTCCCGGCGAGGCCGGTGTGAGGAGGTAATCGTGCTCAGACTTTGCGACACGGCCACGCGGGAGCGCAAGTCCCTGAACGGGCTGTGGCGGTTCGCGCTCGACGCCGACGGCCGCGGCCGGCGGGACCGATGGTGGACGCGGCAACTCGACGGCGCCGTGGAGATCCCGGTCCCGGCCAGCTTCAACGACATCTTCGCCGCGGCCGAGGTGCGCGACCACGTCGGCGACGTCTGGTACCAGACCGTGGCGCGGATCCCGGAGCGATGGGGCGGAGGGCGGACCGTGCTCCGTTTCGACGCCGCCACGCACAGCGCCGTGGTGTGGGTTGGCGAGACGCAAGCGATGGAGCACGAGGGCGGATACACGCCGTTCGAGGCGGACATCACCGACCTCGTCGAGCCGGGCGCCGAGGTGCGGATCACCGCCGTCGTGAGCAACGTGCTCACGTGGCACACCATTCCGCCCGGCTACGTGATGGAAACGGCCGGGGGCCGGCGTCGCCAGCAGGTCTTCCACGACTTCTTCAACTATGCGGGCCTGCACCGGACCGTGTGGCTCTACCGGACGCCCACCACATTCGTCGAGGACGTCACCGTGACGACGGGTCTGGACGGCTCGACCGGGACCGTGGGGTACGAGGTCGAGACGGGCGGCGGGGCCGCCGAGGTGACGGTCGCCCTTCGCGATGCCGAGGGAGGCGAGGTTGCGCGGGCCACCGGGGCCGTGGGCGAGCTCATGGTCGAGGCAGTTCGGCCGTGGCAGCCGGGGGAGGGCTATCTCTACGACCTGACGGTCGAGCTTCGCGCCGACGGCGGTGCGCTCGTCGACACGTACTCGCTGCCGGTGGGCATCCGGACGGTGCGGATCGACGGGGCGCGCTTCCTGATCAACGGCGAGCCGTTCTATTTCCGCGGCTTCGGCAAACACGAGGACGCCGCGGTGCGCGGCAAGGCGCACGACGACGCGTTCATGATCCACGACTTCGCCCTGATGGAGTGGCTCGGCGCGAACTCGTTCCGCACCTCCCATTACCCGTACGCCGAGGAGGTGCTCGACTACGCGGACAGGCACGGGATTGTCGTCATCGACGAGACGGCGGCGGTGGGGATCAACAGCGGTCTCGCCGCCGGCGCCTTCGGCGCCGAGCCCCACACGACGTTCTCGGAGGACACGATCAACGAGGTGACCCAGGAGACACACCGGCATGCGATCCGCGAGCTGATCGCACGCGACAAGAACCACCCGTGTGTCGTCCTCTGGAGCATCGCGAACGAGCCGGAATCGGTGACGCCGGAGTCGCGCGCATACTTCGAGCCTCTGGCGGCCGAGACCAGACGGCTTGACCCGACGCGCCCGATCGGCTTCGCCAACGTCATGTTGTCGACGCCCGACGTCGACGTGCTCACCGACCTCTTCGACGTCGTAATGCTGAACCGCTACTACGGCTGGTACGTCAGTCCCGGCGATCTGGCGACCGCGGAGGCCGGGCTCGACGCCGAGATCTCCTCGTGGGTCGCCGCCTACGACAAGCCGATCCTCTTCACGGAGTACGGCGCTGACACGTTCCCGGGCGTGCACGACGTCGTGCCGGGCCCATGGTCGGAGGAGTACCAGGCCGATCTGCTCGCCATGTTCTTCCGCGTCTTCGACCGCTTCGACGCCGTGGTCGGAGAGCACGTCTGGAACTTCGCCGACTTCGCCACGGCTCCCGGTGTCATGCGCGTCGACGGCAACAAGAAGGGCGTATTCACCCGCGAACGGCGGCCGAAGGCAGCCGCCTACGTGCTCCGCCGGCGCTGGCGCGCGGGCTCGTGATCGCTCCTCCCCCGGCCCAGAGGCTGCGCGCCTCGCAGTACCTGGGGTACGCCGCGGGTGAGGTCGCGAACAACCTCACCTTCCAGATGGTCGCGGCCTTTCTGCTGATCTACTACACCGACGTCGCCGGCATCTCGGCCTCCACGGCGGGGACGCTGCTCCTCGTTGTCCGAGTCCTGGGCGGATTCACCGACCTTCTCGCCGGGCGCAGCGTCGACAGGACGTCCACCCGCTGGGGCAGGTTCCGGCCGTATCTGCTGCTCGGCTCCGTGCCGCTGCTCGTCCTGCTGGTGGCGACGTTCTCGATTCCGGGCGGGCTCGGCGGCGGCGCGACGCTCGTGTGCGCGTTCCTCTCCTATGCGCTGTTCTCGCTCGCCTACAGCTACGTCAACATCCCCTACGGATCGCTGGCGGCGGCGATGACGCAGGCGCCTGACGAGCGGGCCCGGCTCTCGTCCGCCCGCGCAGTCTCGGCCAGCCTCACGATCCTCGCGATCGCGGTGGTCGTGTCGCCCCAGATCCAGGGCTCCGGCGATCTTCAGCGGTCGCTGACAGTCACGACGGCCGTGTTCGCGGCCGCCGGGCTGGGCCTCTACCTGTGGTGTTTCGCCACCTCGCGCGAGGCGGTGGGAAGCGCGACTCAGACGTTCGGCGTGCGGGAGACGGCGGCGATGATCCGGCACAACCGGCCGCTCGTGCTGCTGTGCGCGGCCACGCTCCTGTTCCTGACCGGCATGTTCTCCCTGATTGCCGTGGCGGTGTTCTACGCGCGCGACGTGCTGGGGAACGCCGACCTCTACATCGCGATGACTGCCGTCCAGACCGTCGCCATGGTCGCCGCGGCCGCGCTCGTCCCGACGGCTGTCGCCAGGATCGGGAAGAAACGCGCTTACGTCTGCTCGGGGATCGTCGCCGCCGTGGCCGCCGTCGGGTTCGCGCTGGCGCCGGGGTCGGTGCCGGCGCTCGCGATCGCCTGCTACGGCGTCCTCGGGGTCGGGTTCGGGGCGATCAACGCGCTCATCTTCGCGCTGCAGGCGGACACCGTCGAGTACGGCGAGTGGAGGAGCGGCGTGCGCGCGGAGGGCGCCAGCTACGCGGTGCTCTCGTTCACGCGCAAGGCCGGTCAGGGCATCGGCGGGGCGGCGGCCGCGTACACGATCGGCATCGGCGGCTACGTCTCGGGGGCGGCGTCCCAGAGCGACGCCGCGGTCACCTCGATCAGGGTCGCCGCCGGCATCGTGCCGGCGGTCGCGGTGGCCGCAGCGGTCGCGGTGATGCTCGCCTATCCCCTGACGGAGAGGGCCTTCCGAGGCGTGGTCGCCGACCTCGCGGAGCGGCGCGCCGCGGGACCGGCCCCGGACCCGGCGGCGGCTCGCGCATGAGAGCCGAGCAGGTGACGGACCCGGTCGCGTACCACGGTGAGGGGCCGGTCTGGTCGGCGCGCTGGGGCGGGCTGCGGTGGGTCGACATGCTCGCCGGCGACGTCCTCTCCCTGCATTCCGACGGGACCACCGGGCGCCGGCACGTGGGGGCCGTGGCGGCCGCGCTTCGGCCGCGCACCCGGGGCGGCGCCGTCATCGGCGTCGAGCGCGGCTTCGCGCTCGAGGAGCCGGACGGAACGCTCACGACGCTCCCGGAGCTGTGGTCCGACCCTGAGCTTCGCATGAACGAGGGCGGCTGCGATCCCGAAGGCCGCTTCTACTGCGGCTCCATGGCGTACGCGAAGACGCCCGGGGCGGCGGCGCTTTACCGGCTCGACCCGGACGGCTCGACGCGCGTCATCCTGGACGGCGTGACGATCTCGAACGGGCTCGAGTGGAATCCCGACGGCTCCCGCGCCTACTACAACGACACCGACACCTACCGCGTGGACGTCTTCGACTACGACCCCGACGCCGGCCTTTTGAACCGCCGCCCCCTCGTCCACCTGTCCCAAGGCGAGGGCCGGCCGGACGGCCTGACCGTCGACGCCGAGGGCTGCGTCTGGGTCGCGCTGAACCACAGCGGCACCGTCCGCCGCTACACGCCCGAAGGCGTCCCGGACGCCGTCGTCGAGCTGCCGACTCGCCAGGTGACGGCTTGCACGTTCGGCGGGGACCGGCTCGACCGGCTCTACCTGACCACGTCGCGCGACAACCTGCCGGTCGGCGAGGACCCGCTGGCGGGGTCGCTCTTCATGGCCGAGGTCGGCGTCCGGGGGCTGCCCGTGCGCGAGTTCGCCGGATGATCCGGACGCTGCTCCTGCTCGGCGTCACGGGCGACCTCGCGGCGCGCTACGTGCTGCCGGCGGCGGGCGCGCTGCATGCGGCGGGCCGGCTGCCGGACGGCTTCCGCGTCGTCGGCGCCGCCCGGGGCAAGCTCGACGAGAGCGGGGTGCGGCGCCTCGCCGGCGATGCGCTGCCGGCGGACATGCTCACGTACCGCCCCGTCGACATCGCCGATCCCACGAGCCTCGCAGGGGCGCTGGACGGGAGGCCGGAGCCGGTCGCGGCCTACCTGGCGCTGCCGCCCGGCGTCTTCCCGGCGACGATCGAGTCGCTCGCCGAGGCCGGCCTTCCGCCCGGCAGCCGGGTCGTCATCGAGAAGCCGTTCGGTGACGACCTCGAGAGCGCCCGCGAGCTGAACGCGCTGCTCGCGAGGACGGGGGTCGACGCCTACCGGGTCGACCACGTGCTCGGCATGGAGACCGTGCAGAGCCTCGTCGCCATGCGACGGCGCAACCCGATCCTCGAACGGCTCTGGAACGGCGAGGGCGTCGGGCAGGTCGAGATCTGCTGGGAGGAGACGCTCGCGCTCGAGGGCCGCGCCGGCTACTTCGACCACGCCGGAGCGCTGAAGGACGTGCTCCAGAACCACATGCTGCAGCTGCTCGCCCTGGTCGGCATGGCGCCGCCGGCGGACGGGGACGACCTGCACCAGCGGAAGCTCGCCGTGCTCGGGTCGGCCCGGGTCGCGGAGGCCGGCCGCCGGGCCCGGTACACGGCGGGCACGCTCGCGGACGGCCGCGAGGTGCCCGCGTACGCCGACGAGGAGGGCGTCGATCCCTCCCGCTGCACCGAGACGTTCGTCGAGACCGTGCTCGAGCTGGACGGCCGGCGCTGGGAAGGCACGCGGTTCGTGCTGCGGGCTGGCAAGGCGCTCGCCCGCCGGCGCAAGCTCGTCCTGCTCCGCCTCCGGGACGGAGGCGAGCTCGAGGTGGGCATCGACGGCCCGACGGACGTCGTCCTGCGGCTCCGCGGCGTGGAGGACGGACCGATCGAGCTGCGGGCGCCGGCGCGGGGCGAGACGCTGCCGCCGTACGCGCACGTCCTGCTGGACGTCCTCGCCGGCACCAGCGTCCGCTCCGTCAGCGGCGGCGAGGCCGAGCAGGCGTGGCGGGTCGTGGCCCCGATCCCGGCCGCGTGGGAGGCGGGTCGTGTGCCGCTTCGAGAGTACCCCGCGGGCTCGGCGGGGCCGGTGGAGTAGGCGCATCTCGCGAAGGAGGAGTGATGAGCGACCGTGGAGACGAGTCGGTGTTCGGCGGCATCGAGGCGATGCTCGATGACCTGGAGGGGCTCTACAAGGACGTGCATCGGCACCCCGAGCTCTCGATGCGGGAGGAGCGGACGGCGGCCCTGGCGGCGGCGCGGCTCCAGGCCGCGGGGTTCGAGGTGACGACCGGCGTGGGGACGACCGGCGTCGTCGGCCTGCTCGAGAACGGGAACGGGCCCACGGTCATGCTGCGCGCCGACATGGACGCGCTGCCGGTGCAGGAGCAGACCGGCCTCGACTATGCGAGTACGAAGGACGGGGTGATGCACGCGTGCGGGCACGACATGCACGTCGCCTGGCTGGCGGGCGCGGCGGCCCGGCTGGCCGCGGCCCGGCGGGAGTGGCAGGGAACGCTGATGGTGGTGTTCCAGCCGGCGGAGGAGACCGCCGAGGGGGCGCAGGCGATGATCGACGACGGCCTGTTCGACCGCTTCCCCAAGCCGGACGTGGTCCTCGGCCAGCACGTCATGCCCGCCCCGGCAGGCAGCATCGGCACGCGCTCGGGAGTGATCACGTCCGCGGCCGACAGCTTCGAGATCCGCATGTTTGGGCGCGGCGCGCACGGCTCGATGCCCGAGGCGAGCGTCGACCCCGTCGTGATGGCGGCGGCGACCGTCCTCCGTCTCCAGACGATCGTCTCGCGCGAGGTCGCGCCGGCGCAGTCGGCGGTCGTCACCATCGGTGCGCTGCAGGCCGGCACGAAGGAGAACGTGATCCCGGACGAGGCGACGATCAAGCTGAACGTGCGCACGTTCGACGAGGATGTCCGCACCCACGTGCTCGACGCGATCAGGCGGATCGTGGAGGCCGAGTCGCAGGCATCCGGCGCGCCGAAGCCGCCAGAGTTCAGGATGCTCGACCACTACCAGCTCGTCCGGAACGATCCCGACGCGGCGACGCGGGTGCGAACCGCGTTCGGGACGCACTTCGGCGACGACCGCGTGGTCGACATCCCGCCGATCTCGGCCAGTGAGGACTTCGGGTCGTTCGGCAGCGAATGGCACGCGCCGTCGGTGTTCTGGACTGTCGGCGGCACCGACCCGGATACCTACCGCCGGGCAAAGGACGCGGGTCGACTCTCGGAGCTGCCCACCAACCACAACCCGCGCTTCGCGCCCGTGATCCATCCGACGCTCGAAACTGGGGTGGCGACGCTGCTGGCCGCGGCGTGCGCGTGGCTCGCGGCCACGTGAGCGGCCGCCGGCCGGCCGCGGGATACGCGACGATAGCGACATGCCGGCCCTGACCGCCGCCCTCCACGGCTTCGACCCCACGCTGCTGCTCGTGCTCAACCTGGCCGGCACGTTTGTGTTCGGCCTCAGCGGCGGGCTCGCGGGCGTGCAGGCGCGCCTGGACGCGTTCGGCATCGTCGTGCTTGCCGTGGTCGTCGGGCTCGCCGGCGGCATCACCCGCGACCTCCTAATCGGGATCCCGCCGCAGACGTTCCGCGACTGGCGCTACCTCGCGGTCGCGGGCGGCGCGGGCCTCGTGACGTTTCTCGCACACCCCGCGCTGAAGCGCCTCGAGCGTCCCATCCTCGTGCTCGACGCCGGCGGGCTCGCGCTCTTCTGCGTCACCGGCGCGAGCACCGCCCTCGACCATCACGTTGGCGCGATCGACTCCATCGTCCTCGGGGCGATCACGGGCGTCGGCGGGGGCGTGCTGCGCGACATCCTCGTGCGCGAGGTGCCGGTCGTCCTGCGGGAAGGCCTCTACGCGATCCCGGCCCTGATGGGGGCGGCGATCGTGGTCGGCGCATCGGAGAGTGGGACCCACAACCTCGCGTTCCCGATCCTCGGCGCGGTCGTCTGCTTCACCGTCCGCCTCGCCGGGATGTACCTCGATCTGAACGTCCCCCGCGCACCCGGCCGCCGTGACCGCGAGCCCGGCTGAGGCTCCGCCCGACGTTCCTGATCCCGTGGTATGTCACCCTCTACCTCGTGCAGGGGGTGCTGGTGATGCTGCCCGCGGTGGGCGGGCGTCGACCACCCGCCGCGGCGCGCTGGTGGCCCGGCGACACGCGCCACCGCAACGCCGGCTTCTACGCCTACGCCCACCCAGCACCCGAAGGATTCGCGACCGGGACCCTCGAGCCCGACGCCGCCACCGGGACAGCGACCTCGGCGAGTTCATCCTCGGGTGGGACGATCTCTCACAACCGGCAACGCGCCCATTCTGCCATCGACTTCGCCTTCTCGGCATTTCGCCACGCCTGCGCCTCGTGCGATTGGGATCCGGCGCTCGCCGCGACCGCCGAGGGAAGGCCACCACCCGACGCATGAGTGCCTCGGGCGACCTCTCCCGATGCCAAGCGGGAACGCCGCTCCAAGGCTAGACTCGTTCCGCGGCTCATCACGTCCGAGCATGTTTAGACCGAAAGGAGCTCTCGTGGCGACTCAGCTCGAGACCGCACGAGGCATTCTCCGCGTCCCGACCGGCACCTGGGCAGTGGATCCTGTTCATTCGTCGGTCGAGTTTCGTGTCAAGCACATGATGATCTCGACTGTGCGCGGGCGCTTTGGGAATTTCGAGGGGACTATCGAAGCGGCGCCCGACTACCATGATTCCAAGGTGCGGGGAACGATCACAGCGGCTTCGATCGATACGAACGAGTCGCGCCGGGACGACCATCTTCGCTCGGCGGACTTCTTCGATGTCGAGAACCACCCGACGATTACCTTCGAGTCGACCGCGATCGAGCACGTCGACAAGGGCGATTATCGGGTGACTGGCGACCTGACGATGCATGGCGAGACCCGTCCGGTCACGTTGGAGGTGACGGTGCACGGCGTGACGCCCGACCCGCAGGGAGGCAGCCGTGTCGGCGTCGAGGTGCGCGGGACGATCAGCCGTGGCGACTTCGGGCTGCGCTGGCAGAAGGCGCTTGATAGCGGCGGCGTGGTTGTCGCCGACGAGGTCAGGGTGTCCGCCGATCTCTCCGCAGTCTGCACCCGCGAGGCTGAGTCGTGAACCGCAGGGGAGCAACAGCCTCGCGGTGTTCCTAGCCCCTATCGAGGCGGCGGACATATCGGCGGCGTGCGGGCTTGACGTCCGCGGCCGGTTGGGGTGTGGAAAGCTCATCGTGTCCGCCGGGAACCGTGCTCGGGAGCCCTCCCGTTTTTGTCCACCGTCGGTGTGAGCTGAGCATCACTCCGGCTCTCTTCGGCGGCCCGCCGACCCGGTCGCGCAGAGCATCGGCGGCTCGAGCTGAGCGGCCATCCGCATGGTCCCCATCCAGCGGAGGCTCGCCCGGCTCCCTTCAAGTCGACTAGGCCACGGGTTCACCGCGCTGGGCAGCAGCTGCCCAGTCTTGGAAGTCCTGCTCATGCCGGCGGCTGCGGCCAAGCTGCAGCTTCACGACGGCGGGCTGCCCGCAGTCTGGTCATCGCGCCGCCATTGGCAGGTCATCGCCGTTCTTGAGAAAATATCCATCGGGCACGATCAGGTCGTCTGGAGAGAGGCCCTTGATCGAGGACTTGCCGAGACCGATCAGGGTGCGGTCGATACTTAGACGGTAGGATTCGAGGACTTCGTACACGCCGCGGGCCCCGTCTGCAGCCAAACCGAAGAACCAGGAGCGTCCGATGAGGGCGGCCTTCGCTCCGAGCGCCAAGACCTTGACCACGTCGGCCCCGCGGCGAATGCCGCTGTCGAACGTAACCTCAGCCCGTCCGCCGACTGCTTCCAAGACCCCGGGCAGGAAACGCAATGGGGAAGGGGTCGTGTCCAGGTTGTTGCCGCCGTGGTTGGAGACGCCGATCGCAGTCGCGCCGGCGTCGACGGCACGCCGGGCGTCTTCGCTGGTGAGGATCCCTTTGACCATGAAGGGACCGTCCCAGATCCCGGCGAGCCACTTCACGTCTTCCCACGTCGGAATGGGGGTCTTCGTCCATTCGATCATCCCTTCGACCATCGTCGGAGCCGCGCCGCGGCCGTCTTGGAGGTTGGGGACGACGAGGTCCGGCAGCTTGCGACGTCGGAGATACCGGCCGAGCCACCGGGGGCTGGCGAGGCCCATCGGGGCGTAGCGGACCATCGTCTTCAGATCGAGGTCTTGCGGAATGACCGGCGAACCCCAGTCGCGGGGCTGGGTCATCGTGGCGTCCAAGGTGAGGATCAGGCCCTTGGCGCCGAAGCTTCGCATGCGCTCGACCCGAGCCTGGATCACATCGCGGGACCCTGACCAGTAGAGCTGGAAGAACGCTTTCGGATTGGCAGCGGCGACGTCCTTGAAGTCCGAAGACGCGAAGTTGCTCTGGCCGATCGCTGTACCGGCACGTGCTGCGCCTTCCGCTACTGCGACTTCGCCGTCCGGGTGAATGGCCTGAGCTGCAGCCGGGGAAATTACGACTGGCAGCGAGATGTCCTGGTCAAGCACACTGGTCGCCATGTCGCGCTCGGGCTGGATCTCAACGCCTACCACCGGACGGAAGCCGATGTTCTGGAACGCTTCGGGGTTGCCCTTGATCGTGCTGCCGCCTTCGTTGCCCGCAATGACTGCGGTATAGACGGGCTTCGGCAGCACGCGTCTTGCCCGGCGCTGAGCGTCGGCAACAGTTTCGATCGGAACGTGCATCCGAACTCCTCCTTCTCTTGGCGGGGTTCTTCTTGCAGCAGTCCTGAGCGTGTCTACCCGTCGGCCATACCGTCTAACCTGCGCGAGCATGGCCGATCGAAACCAAGCTAAGGTCCGGGGACAACTCGAGCGGTTGGGTTGCGCCCGTTAGGCACTCCCCGCCTGGTACCCCGGAACTGCTGGACATCCGAGATGCACTGAGCAGATGAGACTCAGCGTCTGAAGAGGCGAACCTGTCTCTTTGGGTGCGGCCTTCCGCGCCTGTATCTATACTGGCGAGGAATGGAACGTGTTGTGTTGGTCGCACGTCTGAGGGACGGAGCACGCCAACGAGCGCACGAACTCGCTGCGTCGCCGCTTCCCAATGATCCTGCTGCGGATGGATTCAGGCGTGTCGCAGTATTCCTCTCCGAGAGGGAAATCGTATTCATGTTTGAAGCGGATGGCGCGGAGAGCATCGTCCGGCGCATCCTGAACGATCCGGTGCAATCGACGGCAATCACTCCTTGGCTGCCGTTGTTCGACGGACCGCTTCACCGAACCGAAGAGGCGTACTACTGGCAGTCTCGCGAATCGTTCGAAGGCTGAACCTGTTACGCGGTGTCCAACTAGCTGAGGCAATCGGCGCGCGCAACGACCGGCGCCCCAGCGTCGTGCCGACACGGCCGCCGTGATCGTAGGACTGGTGCGCGTCTTCGCCGTGTGAGCGGCGACAGACCGAGAGATGAACCACGCTGGGACGTCGCCTAGGGACTCACTCCCATGCGACTTGCGAGGTCGTCGATCGTCACGCCATGTGGTGCGCCGAAGTCCAAAACGCGCTCCATGTCAACCTCATCGGGCAGCGATTTCTCGGCCTCGTCTGCCAGATCCAGCAGTCCCGTGCCCCGAAGCACTCGGACGACCTCATTTCTTGTCGTTCATTCCAGCCACCTCCTCGCCGGGCGGGAATGGATGGCCGTCCCGCCCCTACGCGCGGGGCGGCCGGGGAGGCCGCGCGTCCCGCGCGCCGTTGCGCCAGATCGGCGACCACGGCTCGGAGGGCCGTCCCGGTGAGCATCACCGCATCACCTGCCGTCTCCGCGTGCTTGGGCGGGTTTGCATCGGTGTGCTCGGTGCGATAGTGACCTACTCCGGGGCGATGATCGTGAACCAGCGGACTGCGAGCAATGGGGTTGCTGCGAACGTGAGAGCAAGGAGCCAGCCACGCTGCTCAGACTGCACTTCGGCGAGCAGGTTGCCCGTCACTTCCGCGTCATGGTGATGCGGATGGGCGTTGGTCGCCGTCTCGATCGCCAAGAGCAGGAGCAGACCCACCGCGAAGGCGAACGCCGCGCGTGCCGTTGTAGTCCGAGAAAACGCCTCCGGCAGCCGGTCGGCGAACGCGATCGCGAGCAAGACGCCGGCCGCGACCGCGATGGAGACAAGGCGCAATTAGGCGCTGACGCGGATGCCGAATAGGCCGAGCAAGGCGGACTATGCGAAACCGGCTCCCGCTAGGAGCGCGAACCGATGTGTGTCACCGGCGCACCCTACGGATCACTGCCCTGTGCAGCCGCCGCCTCGGAAGAGCCGGCGTGGGCGCCTGTGACTTGCGCGGCCAGGGGTGCGTCCCACACCGGATGGCGCTTGGGTCCGTTCGACGATCTCCCGTTCGCCGCACAGCCGCCTGCCGTGCTCGGGTCTGGCGGCGGCGGTGCGCGGCTCCGAACCGGGAACGACGTACTGACTCGGACTCGGAGTCAGGACGTGCGCGCCAAGCTGCGGCGCGCCGGCCGGGGACATGCCGAACCGACGGGTTCGTCGATGAGCTGCTCGGCGCACCACTCGGGACGATGATGCAAAGAGCCGATTTGCGTGCCGCATCGACGCGTTCGTCACGGTGGGGTAGAGGTGCGCGGCAGCGGAAGCCCAAAGACGACGACGTCCCAAAGCACCCCGTCGCGGCGTCGGTAGTGGCTTCGACGGAGGCCCTCGCGTTGGAATCCGAGCTTCTCGAACAGGTGCAGGGTGGGGTGGTTGTGGGGGAACACTTCCACGGCCAGCTTGTGCACGTCGTGCGCGCGGCCCCATGCAATGGCGGCATCGACGAGTCGAGTGCCGACGCCATGACCGCGCCACGCCCTGGCGACACCCAGGCCGAGCTCGGCTGGGTCGCGGGCCGATCCGACCGCAGTCAGGTACCCGATGATCTCGCCGGCGACGACCGCCACCAGCGCCAGCGTCCATGGTCCCTCCAGGTGGTGTTGGAGCCACAAGCGCCGCTCGTGCCGGTCGACGGGCGGCTCCACCGAGATGAACGATCCTTCCGCGGCGACACGAACGTAGAGGTCGACCATCTCCTCCACATCCTCGGCGGTTGCTGCCCGGATCACCACGTCGAGTCGATCGTCGCCAAAGGAGCCGGGCATCGCGGAGGACGCTACCAACCGCGACTCTCGTCCATGCGAATGGATCGCCCGAGCGTGCAAAGTTGGGCGCCTCGAGGCCGCTTGCGGCCGGTGACAGTCACCGATCTTGAGCCCGGGACGGCGCTCGTTCAGTACCGTCGCGAGTCACGGACTGTGTAACGCTAGTTCCGCACGGACCAGTGACTCAGTCGCTGTCAGACTCATGCCCCGCGCGATCGAGCTGGAATATGGTCAGCGGGATCCGAAAACGCTGGAGCACGCGCTCCGCGAGATGGCGCTCCTGCCACCCGGCGCTGTCTGCCGCCCGCAACGCGATCAGAATATGGTCAGGGGCGAACAGGCGGACGGCATCGTCAAACGCGCTCAGCGGCTGTTCGTCGCCGATCTTCCCCACGACTGGTGTGTCCGGGGCAACGGCTTGGAGGTCTGAGAGAACCGATTTCAACCGCTCATCGGCCTTGAATCGAGCGCGATCGGTGTCGGTGGCGAGCCACTGCAGCCGCGTCGTGAGAATTGGTGCCACGACGAGAATTTCGGATGCTGCTGCGACAAGCCGACGGACCAGCGAGGGCAGTTCATCGGTGTCCGCGGCCACGCCGCCCGTGACGATCAGCAGTCGGGTCGTACCGACATCCATCCCCAGGACCGTACACCAGCGCCGCTGCAGACCTGGGTCGAGCCTCTCGGTGAGGGCCTCCGAACCGCGATAATCCGTGCTCGTCCGGCGGGGCAGTGACTCAGGTCATCTGTCAACCATGCAAGGAAGGAGCGGGCCGTGAGGGTCACAATCATCAGCTCCGGAAACATGGGCCGGGGGATCGGCACCCGCGTAGTCTCAGGAGGCAACGAGGCCGAGTTGATCGACCGGACCCCCGACGATGCACGCGCGCTCGCCGCCGAGCTCGGCGACCTCGCGACGGCGGCCACCTCGCCAAGCCGTGAGATCCTGGTGCGCGCGCTTCCGTACGAGGCGGTTCCGGACGCCATAGAGCAGTATCGGGACGCGCTTGCGGGCACGGTCGTCGTCGACATCGCGAACCCGGCGGAGTGGTCGACGTGGATCGGGTCGTCACGCCGGCTGACAGCTCCTCCGCCGAGGAGACCGCGGAGCGAGTCCCGTCGGGGACGCGCGTCCTCAAGGCGTTCACACCACTTTCGCCCGCACGCTCGTCGTCGGCGACGTCGCCGGTCAGAAGCTTGATGTGCTGATTGCGGGCGACGACGCGAAGCAGAGGGTCACGTCTGTGGTCGAGGCTGGCGGGATGCGGCCGCTTGACGTCGGCCCGCTCAAGCGGGCGCGACAACTCGAGCAAGTGGGCCTCTTCCACATGGCCATCCAGGATCGCTCCGGTCGGGCTTCGCGAGTGCGCTCAAGCTGGTGTGGTGAGAAACGGCTTCTCCCGCGCGCGGCCGCTGCTCGGACGGTGGGGCGCGCGCCGCCGGCCACTGCCACCACGCTCATGCCCTACGTGCTTAGCCGCTGAGGGCGACCGCCGCCTCGGGCCTCGCCACCCGGAAGCGGAAGCTCTCCTCCAGGTAGAGGCGCACCGCCTCGGAGTTGTCGCCGGCATAGCCAGCGGAGATGTCTTCGCCCGACTCGAACAGGAAGTTGCCTCGCCGCATGCTGACGAGGACTGCGCCGCCCACGCCGGGCGCCCAGACAAGCGGGCCGCCCGCGATGGCACGAAGGTGCTCAAGCAGCGGATAGCCGCCCTGCTCGCTCGTCTTGGGGACGCGCGCGTGCGTCTGGACCAAGTGCGAGGCCGCACGGGCCGCCGATACCAGCGCAGAGGAGAAGCTCGACGGCTTTCGCGGCATGGCGTGGAGAGCGGGCGCGGTCCTCGCCAAGCGCGATGGGGTCGTGCGTCGAGGCTTCGGCGATGCCGGTGATGCCGACGACCGGCCAGCCCGTGGAACACGGCCCGGTTTTCGGCCACCGCCAGCCGGTGCCCTGCAGCGTCGATCTGGACAGATCAATGCCGCGGGCGCCGCGATCGGCGTCCGCAGCTCCCTGCGCGTGACCACGAACGGCGCACCCAGCTCCACCAGCGCCAGGACGCGCCCTGCTCGGCTTCGAGGCCATCGCCGGGCGTGTTCGCAAGCGGCTGCCTGCGGCCGAGGTCTATGGCGGACCACTGCCATCCGTGTGGCCCGGCGAAATCGACTAACCGCGGCGCTGCTGGCCGGTGTCGTAGCGCTTTTCGACTCCACGAGCTTGCACGATCGCCGGGCGGCCATCGCCCACTTCGGAGGCGGCGAGCGCCTGACCCGGTGCCGCGGCGTCACCCAGGTAACGAGCATCGACTGCCATGAGACACCTCCATCGCTCTTTCGGCCAGGCTGCTCGCTGCTCGGCCGGCCGGCGTCGGAGTCTGCCCGGAGGCGTGTGCCGGAAATACCGATCTTTGTGGCGGCGGTCGCAAAAGTGCGTCGTCAGAACGCCCTGCAGGGAGGCGGCTGGATCGACGAACGGCTTCGACGACCCGCCACCCCGGCAGCCTCAGCCGCCGGCGTGTGCGGTCGCATCCGCGGACACCGCGCAGAGTCAGTGCCGAAGAAACGTCTAGCTCCGTTACGCGTGTGGTTCGACGACGGACTTGGGGACCGGGGAGGGCCGGCCGACGAGGCGTCCGCCGCGGTGGTTCGTGCTCGCTGTTTGGCGTGCGCATCGAGCTCTCACCCGACTGAGCCGCGGCCATTTCTCGTGGAGCACATCGAACAAGCGTCGGGCGGAGATCGGGCAAAGAGCGCACGGTGATCATCGGCTACATCGAGGACGGCCCCAACCTCTGACACTCGCAATTAACGGCCGGGCGAAGGCCACCCCTCGTGGCGGGTGAACCTCAAGGCGGATCCCGACACAGTCCTTCAGCTGGCGGGCGAGCACCCGCGGCCTGTGCGTGCACGCCCGCCGCCGGCGAGGAGCGTGATCGGCTGCGGCGCCGGTGGCGTGCGATCGACCGTAACCTGGACGGGTACGCCGGGCTGCGGCCGACGAAGACGCCGGTCGTCATCCTCGAACCAGGCGAAGCGACCGCCTGACCACTGAAGCCGACCGGTCCTCGGCGTCCGAACCGTCGACGTGCCTCGTCAACCATTTGGCGGCGCTGCGAGGTTCGCAGTGTCGATATGCCAGCCTTGAACGCTGCCTTGGCGGGTGGCCGTAAGCCGGGCCGCGATCGAGGCCGCCCAGTCGTCGATCCTGCCACTCGCGGTGGTCGCCCTCGCTTGCGTGGGCGCCGCGCACCGCTGCCCGCTCCATGAAACCGAGCGTGCTCTTGTCGAGCTCTCCGGCGAGGAACCTGTGCGCGCGTGGGTGTGCGGCGCCGGACGAGTCGTTGCGCAAGGCCGGCTCCTTGAGCCAGTTCCCGCGGCAAGTGCCACTTCCAAGCACATACGCCTCGTAGACGCTGGGTCGTGAAGGTCCTCCAGCCTTCGGACGTCGACCGCGACTCCGTGTCCTGCGAGACGGCACCGATCCGCGCTGCAATCTCCTCGGCCGCGCCATGCTTGCTCGCTGCGTGCAACCAGGGTCGTCGGCTGCCGCTAGGAGATCACCCGAAACGGGCGCATCATGTCGTTGTCCTCGTGCTCGAGGATGTGGCAGTGGTGGACGTAGGTCTGGGGTGCGTGGACGTCGGTTGGGAGGTCGAAGCGGCCGCGGACGATCGTGAACGTGCCGGGGTTGACCTTGACCGTGTCCTTGAACCCCCGCTCGGCCGGTGCCGGCGGAGCCATTGGCCCCGTGGCGAACGGCCACGGGTTGAGGCCGCCGGCGATGCCGTCGGGAAGGTGCCTGGCGGCAGCGGTGTAGCGGTCGACGTCGAACGGCACCCTGCCGACCACCTGGAACATGAACAGGTGCGTGTGCATCGGGTGGGTATCGCCGGTCAGGTTGATGTAGTACCAGTCCTCGACGGTTCCGACTCGCGGGGTTTCCTGGGCGGGTGCGTCGTCGAAGCCGAGGCCGTCCAGGGTCAGCTCCCACTGGGCTGTGTCCACGCGAACCTCGTTCAAGGTGGTGAAGCGGCGATGCCGCCGCGGGGGCTTGGGCAGCCGCGCGACACGGCCTCCTCGCAGCACGTCGGGGATGCGAGGGGCCTGGTGATGGCCGCTGCCGACCCTGACCTGAAGCACCCGGCGCAGCAGCGGCGCGGGCGTGCTGACCGGCGGAGCCGGCGTGTGGTTCGTGAGGAGAACGCGATCGCCTGCCAGGCGGCTGAAGTCGACCAGCACGTCGGCGCGCTCGGCCGGGGCCAGTACCAGCTCGCGTAGTGCCACTGGTCGATCCCAAAGGCCACCCTCGGCGCCGATCTGCCACATGTGTGTTCCGGGAAGCCGGAGGCTGAGGATGCGGGCGTTGCAGCCGTTCAGGATCCGCAGCCGGTAGAGCCGTGGCTCGACGTCGAGGTACGGCCACACCTTGCCATTGACGAGCATGACGTCCCCGAAGTACTCGCCGATCCAAGTGGCGCCGGGGATGTCGCTCGTCGGATACCTGAACGTGCCGTCGCGGTTGAAGAGCCGGTCCTGGATCACGAGCGGCACTTCGAACGGCCCCGCAGGCAGGCCGTTGGGATTGTCCGGTCTGCCGGTGTCGAAGTCGTCGCGGATGACGTATGCACCGGCCAGACCCGCGAGCACGTTCAACCGCGTCGTCCCCAACCCGTGGTCGTGGAACCACTGCATCCCCGCGCTCATGTGCGGCGCCCCGTGCGGATAGACGACGTGCTGGGTCTCGCCGTGACCGAACCCGTTGGGCGTCACGGCCGGATTCCCGTCGCTGTCCGCGGCGACAAAGCCGCCGTGCAGGTGCGTCATTACCCGTACGTGATCGCCAAGAGGCGTCAGGCGCGTATCCACAGGCAGCCACTCGGGATACATGTGCGGCAGCTCGTTCGTGTAGCTGACGCGCACCGGCGTGCCGTTCTCGGCGGCAAGCACGATCCCGAACGAGCCCGCCTGGCCCGCGAGCCCGCTGCCGTCGTCGTATGCCCAGACCGGCGTCGGTGGGAGTTCCGGATGCAGCTGGCGGCTGATCTGCCGCTGCCTCAGCGCATAGGCACCGGCTGCTGCCGGCCGTGCAACCACAATGCCCTCTCCCGGAACGGGCAGCGGCTCCCGAAACGGTGTCAACCGGTCGGGACCATCCGCGGCCTGCAAGTCCGACGACCGGGCTCCCGGTAGGACGAGCGCAGATCCACCTGCCAAGCCGTACGCAAACAGTCGCCTTCGAGAAAACGCCGTCATTTCGTCCCTCCCTGTCAGGCGTTCATGCCGCGGCGATTCAGCGACGCCGAGACCACCACTCCAGCACTGTGAGCATCGAGCGTCCGGTTGGTTGCAGCATCAGCGCCGGCCCCCAACTCGAACTCGTAGTTTCCCGCAAGTGCGTCCGGTTCACGGGCGCCGACTGCGCATGTCCAGCCGTCGCGCACCCGCGGCCCCCCAGGTGTGAATGGACGTGGAATCGACAGCGACTTGGACGCCGCGCGTCAGCGGTCGAAGCGTCGGCAGCGGGTCAGACCCGGAACACAGATAGAAAGCCGTCAGCCGTGTAGGCTCCGTGTGCACCCGGCGACAAAGGGTCTTTGGGATTGACCCGCTTTGGTGGACGGGGACGGTTAGGTGTACGACCCAGGGACGTTGTTCGCGGTGAGGGCCTGTAATCGCTGTATGGGCGGGTGGTGGCCGAGGCTGCCGTGGGGTCGGGTGTGATTGTAGGTGTAGAGCCAGCCGTCGAGGGCGTCGGCGCGTTCGTGCGAGGTGGCGTAGACGGCGGCGTACGCCCAGCCGGCGACCAGAGTGCGGATGAACCGCTCGGCTTTGCCGTTGGTGCGTGGGCGGCGAGGTCGGATGCGTACGTGTTTGAGCCCGAGTCGGTGGCAGGCGACGGCGTGCAGGGCTGAGAGGTAGCAGGCGCCGTTATCCGTCATGACGCGCTGGATGTGCACGCCGTGGCGGCGGTACCAGATGCGGGCGCGGCGTAGGAAGCCGACCGCGGTGCGCGCCTTCTCGTCGGAGAGCACTTCGGCGTAGGCCAGGCGGGTGGCGTCATCGACGCATACGTGCACGTACTCATACCCGATCCGATCGGCGCCGCGGCGCCGTTTTTGGCGGCTGCGATCGCCGTGGACGCGATGCCCGGCCCCGTCGATCTTGGCCAGCTTCTTGATGTCGATGTGCACCAGCTCGCCCGGATGGCGACGCTGATACCGGTTTGGCGGCTCGGGCGGCGCCAACCGGCTGAGCTTGCCCAGCCCGATCCGCCGAAGCACTGCTGAGACCGTCGAGAGCGGCATCCGAAGCGTCTGGCTGATCTCCGCCGCGGTGAACCGCAGCCGACGCAGGACGGCGACCGCCTCGACCCGGTCAGGCGGCGTCCGCCGCGGCGACGAACACGGCCGGGACGACCGGTCAACCAGCCCCGCCTCCCCTTCGGCGCGGAAGCGCGCCAGCCACTTCGCCGCGGTACGCGCGCTGACACCGGCCGCCTCGGCGGCCGCCGCCAGCGCCCAACCGCCCTCCACCACCCGCGCCACCAACAAACGGCGACTGCGAGGACACGTCCGTGCGTTACCGTGCAGCTTCATCCGGGCCTCCCAGGCTCGAGGTCTTCGACAACCCCGATCATCCAGGGAGGCCCGGATGAACAACGCGCCTAGGAACTACACCTAGCCGCCCCGCCGACGCGTCGCCCGGCGTGCGCATGCCGATGAACCCGATCCCTGTCTCGGCCAGCATGCGAGCGACCCGACGCTGGCCGCTGCACCGAATGGAAGTCCTCGCCGAACCGCTCAAGCGTAGAGAAGCCCAACAGCCTGCCGGCAGTCAGTAGGCCACCGCGTCGGCCGTCGTGTGCGGCGGGCCGTGACCCTATCAGTATTCCGACTCCGATTCCATGCGGAAGAACCCTCGCCGTCGGAGGGCCCAGATGCGCTGCTCTATAGTGGCCCTCCGCATCCACTCCTTCGCCTCGCCGTCGCGCGCCGCCTGGCTGCGTGGCGGATCCGCCGGCGGGGCGAATCGTACTAATAGTGCGGATTTCGCTGATTCGGCCATACCGCGATTGGCTCCGTTGAGCCATGCGCCCGGCACGATTCGAACGTGCGGCCTCTGCCTCCGCAGGGCAGCGCTCTATCCCCTGAGCTACGGGCGCGTGAGCGTGCCAGTGTATCCGCTCGCGCCTGCGCCAAGGCGCATGGGACACGGCGCCCGCCCAGCCCGATGTAGGATCGCGCGGTGGCGCAGGCCGCCGACCAGACGCGCGAGGGCACCGTCCAGTTCGAGCTGGAGAACGGCGAGATCGCCGAGACCTGGTTCCGGATCACCGGCGACCTCGAGTCGGGCGGCGCGCCGCTCGTCCTCCTGCACGGCGGGCCGGGCGCGACGCACGACTACCTCCTCTCGATGACCGACCTCGCTGCCGACCGGGCGGTCATCCACTACGACCAGCTCGGGAACGGCCGCAGCGCCCATTACCCGGAGCGCGGCGCGGACTTCTGGACGGTGGAGCTCTTCGTGCGGGAGCTGCACAGCCTCGTCCAGACGCTCGGGATCGCCGGCCGCCACCACGTGCTCGGCCAGTCGTGGGGCGGGTTCCTCGCGCAGGAGTACGCCTTCACGCACCCCACCGGGCTACGATCGCTGGTACTGGCCGACACGGCCGCCTCGTTCCCCGACTTCGTCGCCGAGGCGAACCGGCTGCGGGCCGAGTTACCGCCCGAGACGGAGGCGACCCTGCGCAGGCACGAGGCGGCGGGTACCACGGACGACCCGGCCTACATGGAGGCCTGCCAGGCCTTCTACGCGCGCCACGTGTGCCGGCTCGACCCCATGCCGCCCGAGGTCGTCGAGGCGTTCGCCTGGATCGAGCGCGACCCGACCGTGTACCACACGATGAACGGGCCGAGCGAGTTCCACGTCGTCGGCTCGATCCGCGACTGGCAGTCGAAGGACCGGCTCGGCCAGATCACCGTGCCGACGCTGCTCGTCTCCGGCCGCCACGACGAGGCGACGCCGGCCCTGCAGGAGACGCTCCAGAACGGGATCGCCGGCTCGGAGTGGGTCGTCTTCGAGGAGTCGTCCCACATGCCGCACGTCGAGGAGCGCGAGCGGTACATGCAGGTCGTGGGCGACTGGCTCGCCCGCCACGACTAGATGGTTGACCGGCAAGTCCTCGTGCGCCTGGACGCACAAGGGCGATGGTCGGGCGCGGAGTAGTGGCGCTGCGGCCGCGAACTGTCGCATCGCGGCGTCCTCCCTCGCTCGCGTGCAGAGCACGCGTCGCTCGGTGTGTCCTTGCGCTGCTCGGTTCGCAGCCGCCCAGGGCATCACGGGACTCACCGGTCAACCATCTTAGAGATCCCTCCGCTGCAGCCCGACCGCCGTCGCGCCCAGCACGACGACGGCGTAGGCGAGCGCCCACACGCCGAGCAGCGGCCCCGCGCCCTGCGCCCCGCCCAGCGGGCCGAGGTGGACGATCACGCCGGTGATGCCGCTCGTGTCGGCGGTGAGCGCGTGCAGCCCGGCCTGGTAGAGGGCGTCGAACGGCAGCGCCCACGACGCCACGCGGCCGATCTCCTGCAGCCGCTCCGAGGGCAGCGCGTAGCCGATCTGCCCGAGCAGTCCCGAGACGAGCCCGGCGCCGTAGATCATGAGCACCGCGATCCCGTTCGCGATCGTCGACAGGTACACGGACCCCAGCAGCGAGATCGCCGCGAGGATGCAGACGCCCGCCGCAAGCGCGACGCCGGGCAGGACGATGCTGTCGGGCCACCAGTCGCCCTCGAGGCCCGTGATGACGACGCTCGCGCCGTACACGAGCGTGGTGTAGGAGGCGCAGAGCCCGCAGGCCGCGCCGAAGCGGGCGGCGACGAAGACCGTGCGCCCGATCGGCCGCACCACGATCGGCTGGAGCAGGCCCTGCTCGGCGTCGCCGCGGATCACGTTGAACGTGAGGAAGACCGCCAGCACCGCGCCCAGGAAGAGGGTCGCGAACATCGCCAGGCCGAGCAGGGTGGCGCCGGCGAGGGCGTTCGCGTCGACCAGCGTCCCTCGCTGGCGCACCTGGGCGGTGTTGACCGTCGCGAAGGCGAAGTGGGTGGCGACGGCATAGAGCGCGAGGAACGCGATCGTCAGCAGCACGACCACGACGAGCACCCGCCGGCGCAGGCACTCCCGCAGGGTCACCCGCACGATCACGCCGGCGCCGCTCACCCCATCTCTCCCTCGACCGCCTCGAGATAGGCCTCCTCGAGGGTCGAGCGCATCGTCCGCACCTCATACACCCGCTCCCCGGCGGCGACCAACTCGGCGACGATGCCGGGGATCTCCTCGCGCCCGGCCTGGTAGCGGCGCGTGCCCGACCCGGTCTCGATCTCGACCCCGCCGGCGGCGGTCAGCTCGTCCGGCGTGCCCTGCGCGACGACGCGGCCGCGGTTGATGATCACGACCCGGTCGCACACGAGCTCGATCTCGCTCAGGAGATGCGAGTTCAGGAGCACGGCGGTGCCGCCGGCCCGCAGCGCCTCGAGCATGTCGCGCACGGTGCGCCGCCCGGCCGGGTCGAGCGCGCTCGTCGGCTCGTCCAGCACGAGCATCGGCGGCCCGGCGACGAGTGCCTGCGCGATCCCGAGCCGCTGCTGCATGCCCTTCGACATCGACTCGACCCGGCGCTCGGCGACGTCGGCCAGCCCGACCAGCTCGAGCAGCCGCGCGCGCTCGCCGGCGCCGCCGGTGGATCGGGTCAGGCCCTGGTGCACGCGCAGCAGCTCGTCGGCGCTCATCCAGCCCGGGAAGCGGAAGAGCTCGGCCAGGTATCCGAGGCTCGCCCGCGCGGCCGGCGACCCGGCAGCCGCGCCGCACACCGTCGCGCTCCCCGCCGACGGGCGCACGAGCCCGCAGCCGATCTTCACGAGCGTCGACTTGCCGGCACCGTTCGGCCCCAGGAGGCCGACCAGCTCGCCGGCGTCCACGTGCAGGCTGACGCCGTCGAGGGCGACGGTGCGTCCGTAGCGCTTCGAGAGATCCTGGGCGGCGAACGCGACCGTCACGGGCTGCGGGGCTAGACCGCCGGGTCGAGCAGCTCGACGCGCTCGTCCTCGGTCTCGGGCGGCGCACCGTAGACGTACACGAGCAGATCGTCCTCGCCGTGGTTGGCGGCCTGGAGCGCCGTCCCCGCCTCGACGTGGATGACCCCGCCGGCCCGCATGTCGCACCGCTCGGGGTCGTCGCCCAGGTACATCGAGAGCGTGCCGGAGAGCACGACGAACGTCTCCTCGTGGGTCGGGTGACGATGGCGGCGGCCGCGCGCGCCGGGCTCGTAGCGCCAGATGTTGGCGCGCGAATGGGCAAAACCCGCGAGCTCGCTCAGCTCCGCCACGTGCCGGGCCGGCTCGCCGGGCTCGTGCGGGCGGGTGATCCAGTCCGGCTCGTCGGGAGGGATCGCGCAGAAGCCCACGGGCGAAAGCCTAGCCAGAGCCCGGGCCGGCTAGGCGCGCGTCGGCACCGAGACGTCGAAGCGCGAGCCCCGCTCCGGCCCGCTGGACGCCTCGATCCGGCCGCCGAGGGCCTCGACGATCCGCTTCGCCAGGGTGAGGCCGAGCCCGGAGCCGCGGCTCGAGCGCGCGGGGTCGGCGCGCCAGAAGGCCTCGAACACGCGGGGCAGCTCGTCCGCGGCGATCCCGGGGCCGCTGTCCTCGACGCACAGGTTGAGGCCGTCCGCGCTCGCCTCGGCCCGGAGGGTGACCCAGCCGCCCTCGGGCGTGTAGCGGACGGCGTTGTCGAGCAGCGAGTGCACCACCCGCGCGAGCTTCGGCGAGCACAGGCAGGCCCCGGCGCCTCCCAGGTCGACGTCGACTCCGATCCGCTTCTCGGCCGCCTCCGGGCGGCACAGGTCGAGCGCGCCCTCCACGACCTCGGCGAGGGACGTCGAGCGGGTATCCCGGGCGAACTCCGCCGCGTCCAGCTGGGCGAGCTCGAAGAGGTCGTCGACCATCGTCACGAGCGCCATCACCGATCGGCGCATCTCGGCCGTGTAGCTCGCGACGGTCTCCGGATCGCGCACGATTCCGTCGTCGATCGCCTCGACCATCGCCCGCAGGTTGGCGATCGGCGTGCGCAGGTCGTGCGAGAGCGAGGTCATCAGGTCGCGCCGCTGGGCCTCGATCGCGCGCTCGGCCTCGATGCCGGCCTGGAGCCGTGCCGCCGCGGCGTCGAGCGTCTCGCCGAGCAACCGCAGCTCCGGCGCCGCCCGCAACTCTCCGGCACGGGCGTCGAGGCGGTTCTCTCCCAGCGAGCGGGCGGCCGCGGCCAGGCGGGCGACGGCGCGCGTGTTCGAACGGCCGACGATCAGCGCCGCCGCGACGCCCGCCGTGACGGAGTACGCCGCCGCCCACACGAGCTCGGCCGGGTTGCCGGGCGAGATCAGCATGAAGTGGCTCAGCACGAGCAGGTCGACCACGGTGACGAGCGACGCGATGACGGCGATCGCGATCAGCGTGTACGCGAGCCGGAGCCGGGTCGCGAGCCGCCGTGCGAGCAGGGAGGTGAGCAGCGTGGCGAGGGCGATCGGCCCGAGCAGCGCGATCAGCCGGACGGTTTCGCTCACGGCTCGAACCGGTAGCCGACGCCGTGCACCGTCACCAGCCGCCGCGGCTTCGACGGATCGGCCTCGATCTTCGCCCGCAGGCGGCGGACGTGCACGGTGAC
>JBKPMQ010000073.1:0-7665 GCA_046732235.1 Actinomycetota bacterium | reverse complement strand
GGCCCGGGCAGGCGCGCCCGACCTGCCCGACCCCTCTCCCCGGCCGGGCCGGATCGTGCACGTCGACGCCGTCGAGGGCAAGCGCCGCGACGGCGCCACCGTCTGCCGCGAGCGGCGCAACCTCGGCCGCGCCGCCGGCTCGGTCGCGACCGGGATCCAGCACGTGGTCGCCGATCCCGGCAAGCTGGCCACTCCGCCGCACTGCCACTCGGCCGAGGAGGAGATCTTCGTCGTCCTCGCCGGGGAGGGGACGCTTCTCCTGGGCGACCACGAGGAGCACCCAGTCCGGGCCGGGACGATCGTCGGCCGCGAGCCCGGCACCGGCGTCGCGCACGTCTTCCGCGGCGGGCCTGACGGCCTGACCTTCCTCGCCTACGGCACCCGCGAGCCGAACGACATCTGCTACTACCCCCGTTCGGGCAAGGTGCTGCTCGGCGGCGTCGGGGTGATGGGCCGGATCGAGCAGCTCGACTACTGGGACGGCGAGGACTGAGCGAGCCCCTCGAGATCCGCTCGATCGAGCGGCAGGCCACAGCGGAGCCCGCCGGGATGCTGGTGCTGACCCACGGCCGCGGGGCCGACGAGCACGACCTGCTCCCGCTGGCCGACATGCTCGATCCCGCCCGCCGGCTGGTGGCCGTGCTCCCGCGCGGGCCGCTGCGGCTGCCGCCGGGCGGGGCGCACTGGTACGCCGTGCACGAGATCGGCCGGCCCGATCCGGGCACCTTCCTGCCCACCTTCGCCGCCTTCTCCGCCTGGCTCGACGCCACCGCCGCCGCCCACGAGATCGCCGCCGACCGGACCGTGCTGGCCGGGTTCTCGCAGGGCGCGGTCATGTCCTACGCGCTCGGCCTGGCGGCGGAGCGGCCGCGGCCGGCCGGCATCATCGCCCTCTCCGGGTTCGTCCCCACGGTCCCCGGGTTCGAGCTCGGTCTGGAGGGCCGCGCCGGCCTGCCGGTGGCGATCGGGCACGGGACGCACGATCCCGTCATCGGGGTGGAGTGGGGCCGGCGGGCGCGGGCGCTGCTCGAGGGCGCCGGCGCCGACGTCCTCTACCGCGAGTCGCCGATGGCGCACAGCATCGATCCCCAGCACCTGTCCGAGCTGCGGGGCTGGCTCGACGACGTCCTCGGTGACCGCTGATACCCTTGTCGATGCAACTACCGTCGCAGGGGGAGCGGTGCAGGAGGGCTCGGCTGCCGACACGATGCTTCTGACCCAGAGCGAGCTGGCCTCGTGGCGGGGCTTCCTGCGCGTGCACGCGGCGCTCGAGCGCGAGCTGGACGCCGAGCTGCTCGCCGTCCACGGCCTGCCGCTCAGCTCCTACGAGGTGCTCCTGACCGTGGCGGACGCGCCGGAGGAGCGCATGCGGATGTCCGAGATCGCCGACTCCGTGCTGCTGTCGCGGAGCGGCGTCACGCGGCTCGTCGACCGGCTGGAGCGCGACGGGCTGGTCGAGCGGGTGCCGTGCGAGGACGACGCCCGCGGCCAGTACGCGGTGCTCACCCCGCGCGGCCGCGCGGCGTTCGACGCCGCCCGCGCCACCCATCTGGCGGGCGTGCGCCGCCGGTTCCTGGAGCGCTTCGACGCGGACGAGCTGCACGCCCTGGCGTCCTTCTGGGAGCGCCTGGTCCCCGGAGCCACCACCTAGATGGTTGATCAGGAAGTCCTCGCGCGCCTGGACGCACGATGGGGGCGTATGGGGCGCGACGCCGATGGCGCTGCGGTCGCGAACCGTCTCCTGCCGTGAACAAGAGCCTCGACGCCTACCGGCGCAAGCGCGACCCGGCGAAGACCCCGGAGCCGTTCTCGGGCACGGGCGGCGACGACGCGCCGATCTTCGTCGTACAGCGCCACGACGCCCGCCGGCTGCACTTCGACTTCCGCATCGAGCGCGACGGCGCGCTCGCGAGCTGGGCCGTGCCCAAGGGCATCCCGCTGCGCAAGGGCCAGCGCCACCTGGCCGTGCACGTCGAGGACCACCCGCTCGACTACGCGAACTTCGAGGGCGAGATTCCGAAGGGCGAGTACGGCGGCGGCACGGTCGAGATCTGGGACCGCGGCCACTACGAGCTGGTCGAGCAGAAGCGCGACGGCGGGCTCACGGTGCGCCTGCGAGGCGAGCGCCTGAACGGCCTCTGGACGCTCGTCCCGGCCCGGCTGGACGGGGACGAGCGCAACTGGCTCATGATGCGCAAGGACGAGGGCGACCTGGCCGGCGACCCGGCCGAGCTGCGCCCGATGCTGGCCATGGCGGCGACGGAGCTGCCCGTCCGCGGCGACTGGGTGTACGAGGTCAAGTGGGACGGCTACCGCGTGATCGCCGCGGTCGAGGGCGGCGAGGCGACGCTGCGCAGCCGCAACGGCAACGACCTCACGGCCCGCTTCGCCCAGGTCGCCCGGGCGCTCCCCGGCTCACTGAGGAGCGCCGACTGCGTGATCGACGGCGAGGTGTGCGCGCTCGACGAGGAGGGACGGCCGCGTTTCTCGCTGCTCCAGGACGGGGGCGGCGCGCTCACGATGTACGCGTTCGACATCCTCACGCTCGACGGCCGCGACGTGACGGCGCTGCCGCTCACCGAGCGCAAGGAGCTCCTCGCGGCGACGCTGATCCCGGGCGAACGGATCCGGCTTTCGGTGGCGTTCGACGACGGGCAGGCGCTGTTCGAGCAGGCGCGGGCGCACGGCCTCGAGGGCGTCGTGGCGAAGCGGCCGGCGAGCCGCTACCTTGCCGGGCGTCGGAGCGAGGCCTGGGTGAAGGTGAAGACACAGCAGCGCCAGGAGCTGGTGATCGCCGGGTACACGCGCGGCCAGGGGCGGCGCGACAACGCTTTTGGGTCGCTCGTCCTGGCCGTGGAGCGCGACGGGGAGCTGGTCTGGGCGGGGAACTGCGGCACCGGCTTCGACGACCGCGAGCTCGACATGCTGATGGAGAAGCTCGCGCCGCTGCGGCGCACGACGACCCCGCTCGCGGTCGAGCCGAAGATGCCGCGGGTGCGCGCGGGCGACATCACCTGGGTGGAGCCGGAGCTGGTCTGCGAAGTCGAGTTCCTCGAGTGGACGCGCGACGGGCGGCTGCGCGCCCCGTCCTACAAGGGCCTGCGCGACGACAAGGACGCCGCGGACGTTCATCGCGAGGAGGCGCGCCGGGAGCGGACGGCGGCGCAGGTGCGGCCGCTCGAGCTCTCGAACCTCGACAAGGTGTTCTGGCCCGGCGAGGGGATCACGAAGGGTGACCTGATCGAGTACTACCGGGCCGTCGCCGACGTGACCGTCCCGCACCTCGAGGACCGGCCGTTCACGATGAAGCGCTACCCGGACGGGATCGCCGCGAAGCCGTTCTTCCAGAAGAACGCGCCGTCGCACATGCCCGACTGGATCCCGACCGCGGAGTTCCCGGCCACGTCACGCGACACGCGCGAGACGCGCATGATCCGCTACCCGCTCGTGAACGAGGAGGCCGCCCTCCTCTGGATGGCCAACATGGGCTGCATCGACCTGAACGCGTGGTGCTCGCGCATCGACCGACCCGACCGGCCCGACTTCGCGCTGTTCGACCTCGACCCGACGCCGGAGGCGGGCTTCGCCGCCGCGGCCGAGGTGGCGCTGCTCGTGCACGACGCGCTCGCCGCGGTCGACCTGCGGGGGTACCCCAAGACGAGCGGCTCCGACGGGGTGCACGTGCTCGTGCCGCTGGCCCGGCGCTACGGCTATGACCAGACCCGCGGCGTCGTGCTCGCGATCTCGCGCGCGCTCGCCTCGATGCGGCCCGACCTCGTCACGACCGAGTGGTCGAAGGCGAAGCGCAAGGGCGTCCTGATCGACGCGAACCAGAACGGCCCCGGCCGCACGATCGCGTTCGCCTACTCGGTGCGGCCCAAGCCCGGGGCGCCCGTCTCGACGCCGGTCACCTGGGACGAGCTCCGCGCCGGTGTCGACCCGGACGCGTTCACGATGTCCGCCGTGCTCAACCGCGTGTCCCGCCTCGGCGACCTGCAGGCCCCGGTGCTGGAAGACCGCCAGGCCCTCGGCCCGGCGCTGCGGTCGCTCTAGCCCGCCGTTCGGGGTCTGACCCCGAACGGCGGCTGTTGCAGTTTCGTTGCAGCTCTGTGATGCCCGCAAAGTCCGGGCGAAACGGTTTGCGGCCCAGCCCCTCTCGTGCGAACATACGTTCGTCGAGGGATGGGAGAGAAAGTGGGCCGCGAAGCGTTGGTGTGCCAGACTGCATCCATGGTGGTGACGGAGGGAGAGCGCCGCGTCGTCGCGGTGCTGATGGCGGACGTGGCCGGCTCGACGGCGATCGGCGAGCAGCTCGGTCCGGAGCGCTCCAAGTTCCTCTTCGACGAGGTCGTCCGGCTCATGGCCGAGCAGGTCGAGCGCTACGACGGCACGGTCGCGCAGCTGCTCGGCGACGGCCTGCTCGCCGTCTTCGGCGCGCCCGTCGCGCACGAGGACGACAGCGAGCGGGCGGTGCGCGCCGCACTCGCCCTGCAGCGCGCGCTCGGCGCCTACTCCCGCGACGTCGACGAGGCCTACGGCATCGAGCTGCGGGCCCGCGTCGCGGTGAACACCGGCCCGGTGCTGATCACCCCGCACGCCGACGGCGCAGACCACTTCAACGCCCTCGGCGACACCGTGAACGTGACCGCCCGGCTGCAGGCGCTCGCCGACGATGCCGACGTCATGCTCGGCCCCGACACCGCCGTCCAGGTGCGCGACTGCTTCGAGCTCGAGGATCTTGGGCCGACCGAGCTGCGCGGCCGGTCGCGCCCCGTCGACCGCTACCGGGTCGTGAGCGAGCGTGACCGCGGCTCCCGCCCCGCGGACGGCCCGCTGGTCGGCCGCGGCAGCGAGCTGGCCGAGATGCGCGGCGCGTTCGAGCGGCTCGGCGACGGGATCGGCGTCATCGTCTCGGTCACCGGCGAGCCGGGCATCGGGAAGTCGCGCCTCGCCGCCGAGGCCGTCGACCCCTTCCGCGACCGGCTCAAGGTGCTCGTCGGGCGCAGCCTCTCCTACACGCAGGGCTTCTCGTACTGGCCGATCCGCGACCTCCTGCGCGACTGGCTCGGCGCCTCGGCGACCACGAGCGAGGCCCGGATTCGCTTCGATCTCAAGGCCGCGCTGCACGAGCTCTACGGCCCGGGCGACGACCGCTACCCGTTCCTCGCCAATCTGCTCGGGCTCCAGGAGGCCGACCGCCGGGCGGCCGCCGACGTGCGCGAGCTGTCCCACGACGCCCTGCACCGGCGCAGCCTCGAGGTCGTCGCCGACCTGCTCACGCGCCTGGCCGCGGAACGGCCCCTCCTGGTCGTCTTCGAGGATCTGCACTGGGCGGACGAGCTCACCCTGCAGGCGGTGGAGAGCCTGCTCGAGCTGACCGAGACCCAACCGCTCGGGATCGCGCTGCTCTATCGCAGCGAGCGCGAGCTCCCGTCGTGGGGCGTGGGGGAGCGCGCCCGCCAGCTCTACCCTCACCGTTATGTAGAGGTTGAGCTTCGGGCGCTCGCGGGCGACGCGACGCTCGAGCTCGCCCAGGCGCTCGCGGACGCCCCGCTGCCCGAGGCCGTCGCCGAGCTGATCGCCCAGCGCGCCGGCGGAAACCCGCTGTTCGTGGGCGAGGCGCTGCGCGACCTGGTCGAGCGGGGGGCGCTCCGGCGCGAGAACGGCGGCTGGAAGCTCGCCGTCGATCCCGGCCAGCTCGAGGTGCCGGCGCTCGTCCAGGGCGTGCTCCAGGCCAGGCTCGACCGGCTCGACGCCGCCGGCCGCGAGACGGTCGCCGTCGCCGCCGTGATCGGGCGCCGGTTCGGGATGCCGCTGCTCGAGCGCGTGCTGCGGCCGGACACGCTGCCCGCCGCCCTGCTCGAGCTGCAGCGGCTCGGCCTCATCGTCGAGGAGCGCCGCCGCCCCTACCCCGAGTACCGCTTCCGCCACGGGCTCGTGCAGGAGGCGGCCTATGCCAGCCTGACGGAGTCCGACCGCCAGGAGCTGCACCGGCGCGTCGGCGTCGCCCTGGAGGAGCTGGTCGGCGACGAGCAGAGCGGCGCCACGCTGGCGCTGCTCGCCCGCCACTTCAGCGCCGCCGACGACCCGGCCCGCGCGGCCGAGTACCTGATCCGGGCCGGCGACGACGCCCGGGCGATCTACGCCAACCAGGAGGCGATCCGCCACTACCGCCAGGCGCGAGAGTTCCTTGCCCGGATGGGCGACGACCGCCGCTCCCGCGAGACGCTCTTCAAGATCGCCCTCGTCCACCACCTGGCGTTCAACTTCGCCGAGGCGGAGCGGGCCTACGACGAGGCGTTCGCATGCAAGGTCGTGCCCCTCGACCAGCCGGAGCCGACCGAGCGGCTCCGCACCGCGCTCCTGCGGCCGGACGCCCTCGCCCCCGGGCTCGACTACGTCTCGGAGTCGAGCGCCCTCACCGCCCACCTGTTTCGCGGGCTCCTCCTGATCGACCGCGACCTGAACGTGATGCCGTCGCTGGCCGAGAACTTCCGCGTCTCCGGCGACGGGCTCACGTACCTGTTCCAGCTGCGCGAGAGCGCCTGCTGGAGCGACGGGGAGCCGGTGACGGCGCACGACTTCGTCTACACCTGGGAGCGGGCCCGGCAGCGCTCCACCGTGACGGCGTTCCTGCTCCAGGACGTCGACCAGGCGACGGCGCTCGACGACCACACCCTCGAGGTGGTGCTGCGCGAGCCGCGCAACTACTTCCCCTATGTCCTCGCGTCCACCTACTCGTATCCGTGGCCGCGCCATCTGTGCGAGTCCCAGGGCGACGACTGGCACCGGCGCCAGCCGCTGGTCTCGAACGGGCCGTTCCTGCTCGAGCGCATCGACGACGACCGCCTGGTGATGGTCGCGAACCCCCGCTGGACCGGGCGGCGCGGCAACCTGCGCGAGATCGAGGTCGACTTCCGCATCCACGCCAAGACGACGGCGGTGAAGGACCTGTGGGCCTCGGGTCGAGTGGACGTTCTCTCCATGCCGTTCGTGCCGGAGGAGGACGACGAGGCCTGCATCGACCTGGCTCCGACCCTGGGGACGGCGATGATCGGCTTCCGCAGCGACCGCGGGCCCCTGGCCGACGTGCGGGTGCGGCGGGCGGTCGCGGCCGCGCTCGCCCCCGTGGCCCGCGCGTTCCCCGAGAGCGGCCTCGTGAGCCGGCCCGCCGAGGGCGGCGGGCTGCTGCCGCCGGCGATGCCCGGGCACGACCATAACGTCTCGGCGGCGCTCGATCTGGACGGGGCCCGGGCGCTCCTGGCCGAGGCGGGATATCCCGCCGGCGCCGGCCTGCCGCGGCTGCAGATGCTGATCGCGAAGGGCTTCTCGGTGCTGTTCGACGCCCTTAAGGCCGCGCTGGCCGAGATCGGGGTCGGCGTCGACTTACGCCTAAGCGAGCGCGCCGTCCGGACAGCGGACGACCAGTCCGACCTGTGGATGGGCGCCTGGCTGGCCGACTATCCCGATCCGGACGGCTTCTTCCGGGGGCTGCTCGAGGATCCCTGCGACCCGGTCGCCGAGGCGGAGATGACCCGCGAGCTGCGCGACCTGCTCAGCCGCGCCCGGGCCTCGCGCGACCAGGATGCGCGGCTCGGGCTGTACGGCCAGGTCGATCGGCTGCTCGTCTCCGAGTGGGTTGTCCTCGTGCCCGTGGCCTACCTG
>JBKPMQ010000072.1:0-2437 GCA_046732235.1 Actinomycetota bacterium | reverse complement strand
GCCCGGGCGGCTGCTTCAACGGCGCTGCTGCCGGGCCGCGTACCTGCGCGGCGCGTTCGTCGCCGCCGGGTCCGTGTCGGGCCCGCGCGCCCCCGGGCACCTCGAGATCCGCGTCGCCGAGCCGGAGGGGGCCGAGCTCGTCCGCCGCGTCGCCCGCACCGACGGCATCGAGCTGCGGGTGGCCGCCCGGCGCGGCCACGCGCTCGCCTACACGAAGAGCAAGCCGACGATCCGCGAGCTGCTCGCCCAGATGGGCGCGCACGACGCCGTCCTCAGCCTGGAGGAGGCGGACGTCATCAGCCGCACGCGCGACCGGGTGAACCGGGCCACGAACTGCGACGAGGCCAACCTGGCGCGCCAGGGCACCGCCGCCCGGGCCCAGGCCGAAGCGATCGGATCGCTCGACCTGGACGACCTGGAGGCGGGGCTGCGCCAGGTCGCAGTGCTGCGGCTGCGGCATCCCGACCTCTCACTGGCGGAGCTCGGCCGCCGGGCCCGGCCGCCGCTGCCGAAGTCGACGGTCGCCGGGCGGATGCGTGTCCTCACCCGGGCCGCCGCCGCCCGGCGCTGACCTTCTCGTCAGATTTCGCTAACATTTTCCTAAAGATTCACCCGTTCGGGGGTGGCTCCAAATGGGGGTCACACCGATCATGGTGAAAGTGTTCGCGGGTGACCGGCATCCCCCGCGCGACGGATCCAGACCCCATCTGACGCTGCCCGATTCTGCCGGTCACCCGCGTGACTCCCCTCCGGTTCGGCGCCTCGGCGCCGAACCGAACGCGCGCCGGGCGGGCTCCACGCGGTCGGTAGTATGTCCCCGATTCCGGGAACCGACGAGGGAGTTCAATGAGCGTACGCGTTGGCATCAACGGGTTTGGGCGCATCGGCCGAAACGTCTTTCGCGCCGCTCGTGAGCGCGGTTCCGGATACGAGATCGTCGCCGTCAACGACCTGATGGAGCCGAACATCGCGGCCCACCTGCTCCGCTACGACACCGTCCACGGCCGCTTCGCCGGCACCGTGGAGGCGGGGGAGGGCAAGCTGGTGGTCGACGGCAGCGACGTGCAGGTGCTCTCCGAGCGCGACCCCGGCAACCTGCCGTGGAAGGACATGGGCGTCGAGGTCGTCGTCGAGTCGACCGGGCTCTTCACGAAGCGCGACGCCGCGTCGAAGCACCTGGACGCGGGCGCCCGCAAGGTCATCATCAGCGCGCCCGCCACCGAGCCCGACATCACGATCTGCATCGGCGTCAACGACGACACATACGACGCCGGCGAGCACCACATCATCTCCAACGCGTCCTGCACGACGAACTGCCTGGCGCCGCTCGTCAAGGTGCTGCACGAGACCTTCGGCATCGAGCGCGGGTTCATGACGACGACGCACGCCTACACCCAGGACCAGCAGATCCTGGACGCCGTCCACCGCGACTACCGCCGCGCCCGCGCCGCCGCCGCGAACGTCATCCCCACGTCGACCGGCGCTGCCACCGCGATCGGGCTTGTCATCCCCGAGATGCTGGGCAAGCTCGACGGCATCTCCATGCGCGTCCCCGTGACCGACGGGTCGGTGACCGACCTCGTGGCCCAGGTCGGCCGCGAGACGAGCAAGGACGAGGTGAACGAGGCGTTCAAGGCCGCCGCCGACTCTCGAACGCTGGCCGGCATCCTGCGCTACAGCGAGGACCCGCTGGTCTCGAGCGACATCGTGGGCGAGTCGTACAGCTCGATCTTCGACTCGCCGCTGACCATGGTGAACGGGAACATGGTCAAGGTCGTCTCCTGGTACGACAACGAGTGGGGATACTCGTGCCGGGTGGCCGACCTGATCTCGAAGGTGGCGTGAGGACGGTTCGCGACCTGCCCGTCGAGGGCGCGCGGGTGCTCGTGCGCGCCGACCTGAACGTGCCCCTCGACGGAACCCGGATCGCCGACGACTCCCGCCTCCGGGCGGCGCTGCCCACGATCCGGTACCTGCGGGAGCGCGGGGCCGACGTGGTCGTGTGCTCGCACCTGGGCCGGCCGAAGGGCGAGCCCGACCCCGCGCTGTCGCTGCGCCCCGTGGCCGCGCGGTTGGCCGAGCTCCTGGGCGAGCCGGTGGCGTTCGGCGACGAGGAGGGGCCGCTGCGGCTGCTCGAGAACCTGCGCTTCGACCCGCGGGAGACGACGAACGACCCCGAGATGGCCGCCGAGCTGGCGGCGCTCGCCGACCTCTACGTGAACGACGCGTTCGGCGCCGCCCACCGCGCCCATGCGTCGACCGAGGCCGTCGCGCACCTGCTGCCCGCGGCGGCGGGGCTCCTGCTCGAGGCCGAGCTCGAGGCGTTCCGGCGGCTCCTCGACGCGCCGGAGCACCCCTTCGTCGTCGTCATCGGCGGGGTCAAGGTGGCGGACAAGATCGGGGTGATCGACCGGTTCACCCACCTCGCCGACGCGAT
>JBKPMQ010000071.1:0-3083 GCA_046732235.1 Actinomycetota bacterium | reverse complement strand
CCGGCGACCTGCGCAAGCTGGTCGCCACCTTCCGCCAGATCTACCGTTCGGAGGCCGGCGAGGACTTCCCCCAGGATCCCTCGGCCCAGCTGGCGCGGGCCGTCGAGGCCGTCTTCAAGTCGTGGAACACGCCTCGCGCGGCCACCTACCGCCGTCACGAGGGCATCGCCGACGACCTCGGCACCGCCGTGAACGTCGTCCAGATGGTGTTCGGCAACATGGGCCCGACGAGCGCCACCGGTGTCGCCTTCACCCGCAACCCGTCCACCGGCGAGCGCGAGCTCTACGGCGAGTTCCTCGTGAACGCCCAGGGCGAGGACGTCGTCGCCGGGATCCGCACGCCGCGCCCGCTGGCCGAGCTCGAGCAGGTCATCCCCGAGGCATTCACGGGCCTGCGCCAGGCGATGGACCGGCTCGAGGGCCACTACAAGGAGATGCAGGACGTCGAGTTCACCATCGAGCAGGGGACGCTCTACGTCCTGCAGACGCGCTCCGGCAAGCGCACCGCGCAGGCGGCTGTGCGGGTGGCGCGCGACCTCGTCACCGAGGGTGTCGTCGACCGCGACACGGCCATCGCCCGCATCGATCCCGGCCAGCTGGATCAGCTGCTCCACCCCGGCATCGACCCGAACGCCGACTACGACGTGCTGGCGACGGGGCTGAACGCCTCGCCCGGCGCCGCGGTCGGCAAGGCGGTGTTCGACGCCGACACCGCCGAGAGCCGCGGACGGGCCGGCGAACCGGTCATCCTGGTGCGGTTCGAGACGACGCCCGACGACATCCACGGCGTGATCCAGGCCCAGGCGGTCATCACCGCCCACGGCGGTATGACGTCGCACGCGGCGGTCGTGGCCCGGGGGATGGGCAAGCCCTGCGTGTGCGGCGTCGAGGCGCTCGAGATCGATCCGGGGGCGCGCCGGTTCACCGTGAACGGCACCACGATCTCCGAGGGTGACGAGATCTCGGTCGACGGCGGCCGCGGGCTGGTCATCCGCGGCGCAGTGAAGCTGGTCCCGCCCCAGATCAACGAGGACTTCCGCGCGATCACCGGCTGGGCGGACGAGATCCGCCGACTGGGCGTGCGCGCGAACGCCGACACGCCGGAGGACGCCGCCCGGGCGCGCGAGTTCGGGGCCGAGGGCATCGGCCTGTGCCGCACGGAGCACATGTTCTTCGGCGACGAGCGGCTGCCGGTGATGCGGGAGATGATCATGGCCTCCGCCGAGGACGGCCGCCGGGCGGCGCTCGACCGGCTGCTGCCGTTCCAGCAGTCCGACTTCGAAGGCATCCTGAGCGCGATGGCCGGCTATCCGGTCACGATCCGGCTGCTCGACCCGCCGCTGCACGAGTTCCTGCCGTCGCTCGACGAGCTCGGCCCCGGCCAGGAGCGGGTGCGAGCGCGGGTGAAGGCGCTGCAGGAGGTGAACCCGATGCTCGGCACGCGCGGCTGCCGGCTGGGGCTCCTCTACCCGGAGATCTACGAGATGCAGGTACGCGCGATCGTCCGCGCGGCACTGTCCGTCGACGGCGCGAAGATCGAGATCATGCACCCGCTGATCGCCTTCGCAGAGGAGCTCCGGCGGCTGCGCGAGCTGACCGAGGCGGTGATCGCCGAGGAGGGCGGCGACGGGCTCGAGATCCTGATCGGCAGCATGATCGAGGTGCCGCGGGCGGCGCTCCTGGCCGACCGCATCGCCCGCCATGCCGACTTCTTCTCGTTCGGGACGAACGACCTCACGCAGACGGCGCTCGCCTTCTCGCGCGACGACGCCGAGGGCAAGTTCCTGACCCAGTACCTCGAGGACGACGTGCTCAGCCGCAATCCGTTCGAGTCGATGGACGACGGCGTCCGCGAGCTGGTCGAGATCGCGACGGCCAAGGCCCGGTCGGTGCGGCCCGGCATCAAGCTCGGAATCTGCGGGGAGCACGGCGGCGACCCGGACTCCATCGCGTTCTGCAACCGGGCGGGCCTCGACTACGTGTCGTGCTCCCCGTTCCGGGTGCCGATCGCGCGGCTGGCGTCCGCCCAGGCAGTGATCGCGGACGGTGATCGGCCGGCGCGATGAGGATCGACGTCGCCTTCACGCCGGGCGAGTCGCCCGACGCGGCCGTCGCCATCGTCATCGACGTCCTGCGGGCGACGACGACGATCGCCCACGCCCTGACCCAGGGCTACGAGCGCGTGCTCGCCTGCTCCGGGCTCGACCGGGCCCGGGAGCTGCGCTCCCGGCTCGGGAACGGCACGCTGCTCGCGGGCGAGCGCGGCTGCGTGCGGCCGGAGGGGTTCGACTTCGGGAATTCGCCGCGCGAGTTCGCGGACGGCGGCCCCCGCGGCTCGACGCTCGTCATCACGACGACGAACGGCACCCGCGCCGTCGTCGCCGCGGCCGAGCGGGCGGACACGGTGCTGGTCGGGAGCCTCGCCAACCTGACCGCCTGCGCCGCGGCCGCGGCCCGAACCGCTCGCAGCGCGCAGGGCGACGTGCTCGTCCAGTGCGCCGGCGTGGCCGGCCAGTTCGCGATCGACGACGCCTACACGGCTGGGCGGTTCGTGTCCGAGCTGCGGGTGTGGCTGGCCGAGTGGGAACCGTCGGATGCCGCCCAGGCGGCCGAGGCGATCGCGGCCTCGTTCCCGTCCGCGGCGGACGGGCTGGGCGCGTCGAGGAGCGCCCGCAACCTGCGCGACGCCGATCTCGCCGACGACGTCCGCTACTGCGCCCGCGAGGGCGTCCTCGAGGTCGTCCCGACCGTCGGCGACGTCGACGGCGACGTCGCGCTGATCACGCCGTAAGCCCCCTCCGACGCGCCATTGGTAACGAAGTCCGTTAAGGCCACCGCGTAGAGTGTCGGGCGTGTCACGAGACGAGCTGCTGGGCCGGGCCCGCCGAGCGGTCCTGGCCGTGGCCGGCACGGCGGGTGCCCTCGGTGGCCGGGTACGACGCGGACAGCACGACGCGCCGGGCCCGTCCGAGCGGGGTGAGGCACGGCCGCGACCGGCCCCGACGCCCGGACTCCCGCCGCGGATCGGCCGCGACCCCACGCCCGGCCTGCCGCCCCGGGTCGCGCGCGAGACGGAGCCCGAG
>JBKPMQ010000070.1:0-6034 GCA_046732235.1 Actinomycetota bacterium | reverse complement strand
GCGGCCCTCGCCGGCGAGGTGGTATGCGCCGTCGCGGTAGAGCTCCGTCGCGGCCGGGTCGAGGGCGATCATGATCGATCCGCGGTGCCCGGCGTTCTCGGCCGCCTCCATGATGGCCGCGATCGCCTCCTCGTTCGAGCTCAGGTTGGGGGCGAACCCGCCCTCGTCGCCGACGTTCGTCTCGAGGCCGCGGCTCTTGAGGAGGGTCTTCAGCGCATGGTAGGTCTCGGAGCACATCCGCAGCGCCTCGGCGAACGAGTCGGCCCCGACGGGCACGATCATGAACTCCTGCATGTCGACGCTGTTGTCCGCATGCGCGCCGCCGTTCAGGACGTTCATCATCGGGACGGGCAGGATGTGCGCGCCGGCCCCGCCGACGTAGCGGTAGAGCGAGAGGCCCGCCTCGGCCGCCGCCGCCTTGGCCGCGGCGAGCGAGGTGCCGAGGATCGCGTTGGCGCCGAGGTGGCCCTTGTTCTCGGAGCCGTCCAGCTCGATCAGGTAGGAGTCGACCAGCCGCTGGTCGGTCGCGTCGATCCCCTGCAGCGCCGACGCAATGGCCGAGTTGACGTGCCCGACCGCCTGCAGCACGCCCTTGCCGCCGTAGCGGCCCGGATCGCCGTCGCGCAGCTCGACCGCCTCGTGGGCGCCCGTCGACGCGCCGGACGGCACGGCCGCGCGTCCGCCCGCGCCCGACTCGAGGACCACGTCGACCTCGACCGTGGGGTTGCCGCGCGAGTCCAGGATCTCGCGGCCGGTGACGGACACGATGGCGCTCATTCGGGGCGGGATACTACCTGCGCACTTGTCGGCGAGAGATCGACGGACGACAATCGCGGCGTGCGCGTTCGCATTGCCACCACCGCCCTCCTCGCGGCGCTGGCCGCGGGGTGCGGCGGCGGCCACAGCGCCACCACCGGGCTCGGATGGGCGCGGCATGCGGGCGTCTTCAGCGCGCGGGTGCGCGTCGCCCTCATCCATCCCGGGAGCCGGCGCTCGGCCGGCCCGCCGCGGCGGATGCTCGTCGACACCGCGACCGGCAGGTTCCGGATCGCGACGGGGTCGGCCACATCACCCGACGGCCTGCTGTCGGTCTCGGGAAACCGCACGGCGACCCGGGCATCGGGCTCGCCGGCGCACCGGATCGTCACGCAATACCGCGGCTCGAGGCACTTCCTCACGGGTGTGGTGGGCGGCATCCCGCTCGAGATCGTCGAGGCGTTCCTCGCCGGGTCGGCGCCTCCGCCCGGTGTCCACCTGCGGGTCGTCTCGAACGGCCCACCGGCGACGATCGTCGCAACGACGGCCACGGAGCGGCTGCGCATCACCATCCGGCGCGCCGCGCATGTCCCTGCGCACGCCTTCCGCACCGCGCGTGGCAAGCCCGCGCGCGTCGTGCGGGAGCTGCGTCCGGGCGCCCGCCCGGACGGCGCGATCGCGGCCTACTGGCTGGGGCCGGCGTGGAACGGCCGCGCAGCCCGCTCGAGCAGCGCAGCATCGGGACGGGTCGGGTACTACGCCATCCGCTACCCACACCTCGACGTCGTGGTGACGGCGCCCGCCGGAATCACCGGCGGCCAAACCCTCACCCTCGGCGACGGCACGCACGCGAGGCTCCGGGTGGCCCCGGTGGAGGCGGACGGGACCGTCAGCGTCGCAGGCGGCACCCCGTTCAGCATGCACGGCTTCGTCTTCACCACGACCGAGCCCCCGGGCAGCACGATGGCGTTCGTCTTCCTGCCGCACGCGATGGTCACCCTCTCGGGGACCGCCGTCACGCCGCGCTCCGCGGCCGCGATCGCGCGCTCGCTACGCCCCCTTTAGCGCGGCCTTCGCCCGCCGGTACCAGGTGTCCTGCGCCTCCAGGCCGAGCCCGGCCCAGTCCTCCCCCGCCTCGGCGGCGAGGCGCTCCGCCGTCTCGACCCGGTCGCGGAACCGGCCCGCGGCCGCGCGGAGCGCGAGCTCGGGATCGACGTTCGCGAGCCGGGCGACGTTCGTCGCCGCGAAGAGCAGGTCGCCCAGCTCGTGCACGACCTCGGGATCGGGGGCGTGCTCGGCGCGCGGGGCGGGCGCCGCGTCGAGCGCGGCCCGGAGCTCGCGCAGCTCGTCGGCCAGGTCGCCCCACGCGCCGTCCCAGGCATGCCAGTCGAAGCCGACGGCCGACGCCCGGCGCTGGACCTTGCGGGCGTGCAGCAGCGCCGGCAAGACGCCGGGGACGTCGTGGAAGATCCCGCTTCGGCCCTCCTGGTCGCGCTTGATCTGCTCCCAGTTCACACGCACGGCGCCGGCCGTCTCGGCCTCCCGCTCGCCGAACACGTGCGGGTGGCGGCGGATGAGCTTGATCGTGATCCCCTCGGCCACCGTCGCGAGGTCCCCCTCGCCCTGCTCCTCGCACAGGAGCGCGAGGAAGAACGTCTGGAACAGCAGGTCGCCGAGCTCGTCCACGAGCTTGGGCCCGACCCCGGCCTCGGCGGCCTCGGCCACCTCGTAGGCCTCCTCGACCGTATGCGGCACGATCGTGCCGACCGTCTGCTCGCGATCCCACGGGCAGTCCCGGCGCAGACGCTCCGTCAGCCGCTGCGTCGCGACGAGCGCGTCCGCCAGCAGCAGCGTCTGGAGCGCGGACCCGGACGGCACCGTCACGTCCCAGCTGCGCAGCGCGAGCAGGCGCCGCAGCCGCTCGCCCGACGCGGCGGCCACGGGCGCGTTCGGGTCGAGTGCGATGCCCCGGCCGCCGAGCCACTCACACAGCGGCTCGTCGTCGGGCAGGGCGACCGGCCCGGCCGCCTCAAGCGCCCGCCAGGACGCGAGCGGGATCAGCTCGGGATCGCCCGGTCCGAGAGCGATCAGCGTGGCCACGAGCCGGAATCCTCGGCGTCAGCTGGTCGGCTGCTGGTCGGTGCCCGCCGACGGCGTCGAGGTCTTCGGCGGCGCGTAGCCGGGGGCGTACTTCGTGACCTTCTTCTGCTGGGCCTCGAGCTTCTTCACCACCGCCTGGATGTGCGACTGCTGGCGCGTCTGCAGAAGCTGCGTGCGGATCTGGTCCTTGACCTCGGCGAACGACTTCTTCGACCCGGCCTTCTGGATGTCCCCGGTGGGCCGGATGATGAAGTAGCAGGTCGGCTGGCACTTGCCGGCGAGCGACGCCTGCGTGTACGCCTTGTCGACCGGGACGAGGCCGGAGAGCTCGTTCGTCTTCAGGCTGAACGTCGCCTCCTCGAACGCCTTGTCGCCCCCACCCTTGCTGAACGTGAATGGCTCATGGGCGGCGCTGTCGTCGATCGCGCCGTTGGCGACGTCGGCGAAGCTCTTGCCGGATGCGAGCGCGGCGTGCGCCTTCACGGCGGCCGCCTTATTCGGGAGCAGGACGTAGTCGACGGTGCGCGAGTCCGCGCTCGTCTCGTACAGCTGCTGGTGGGACTTGTAGTAGTCCTCGACGTCCTTGTCGGTGACCTTCACCTGGTCGCGCAGCTTCGCCTCGATCTTCTGCTCGAGCAGCGTGAGCTCGAACTGATCGGCGATGTCCTGATCGGTCAGCTTGTACTTCTTGAGATCGGCGTGGTACTTCGTCTGGTCGCCGCCGTAGTACTGCTGGACCGCCTTCGAGATCTGATCCTGGATCTGCTTCGGCGTCACGGTCACCGAAAGCTGCTCGGCGATGTCGTGCACCTGCGCGTTCTGCACCAGGTACGCGAGCACGGGCTGGACGACGGTGCTCGTGTAGCTGGAGGTGCCCACCTTGGGGATCTTCTGCTGCTTGACCTTCATCGCGGCCAGCGCGAGCGTGATCTGATGGTCGAGATCCTGCTTCGTGATGTGGTTCTGGCCGACGACGGCGACGTCATTGGACGCCAGACTCGCGGCCGTGCTCGAGGACGACGACGAACCGCCACAGGCGGCCGCGAGCGCCGCCAGAGCGGCCAGGCAGATGATCCAGAGAGTTCGGCCCATCACGAACTACGCCGCGATCTCGCGGCGGATGTCAATGATAGCATCGAGCAATTCCAGCCCCTGGTGGACCCCGGGCCGCGTCGCCGGCGGCTGGACGAGCGGCCGCAGGCTGAGCTCCCGGGTGGCGACGGTGTACCGGACGGCGGGAAAGAGCTCCCGCAGGCGCCGCACCTCGGTCGACCCGAGCGCGACCGGGCCGACGCTGAAGGTACCGCCCCGGAGGGTCGCGACGGCCATCCCCATGTCGGCGGCGACGAGCCGCAGCTCCTGGATCGCGAGCAGGTTCGCCACCGGCTCGGGCAGCGGCCCGAAGCGGTCGGCCAGCTCCGCCGCGATCTCGCGCAGCTCGGAGCGGTCGGCGGCGAGCGCGACGCGCCGGTGGACGTCGATCTTGACCGCCTCGAGCGGCACGTAGTCGGCCGGCACGTAGGCGTCGACCTGCGCCTCGACCCGGACCGGCTTCGCGGCCGCAGGCGGGGCGCCCTGCAGCTCGGCGACGGCCTCCGCCAGGAGCTCGCAGTAGAGCTCGAACCCGACGGCGGCGACGTGGCCCGACTGCTCGTCGCCCAGAAGGTTGCCGGCGCCGCGCAGCTCGAGGTCGCGCATGGCGATCCGGTAGCCGGAGCCGAGCTCGGTGTAGTCGGCGAGGGTCGAGAGGCGGTGGCGGGCCTCCTCGGAGAGCTCGCGCCGGTCGGGGTAGAAGAGGAACGCGTGGGCGACCTCCTCCGAGCGGCCGACGCGGCCGCGGATCTGGTACAGCTGGGCCAGGCCGAGGGTGTCGGCCCGCTCGACGATCAACGTGTTCGCCTGGGGGATGTCGAGGCCGGACTCGATGATCGTGGTCGAGACGAGCACGTCGAACTCGCCGCGCAGGAACTGCATCATCACGCCCTCGAGCGCGCGCTCGGCCATCTGGCCGTGGGCCACCCCGACGCGCAGCTCGGGCACCCACCGCCGCACCCGCTCGGCCACGTCGTCGATCGTCTCGACCCGGTTGTGCAGGTAGAAGGACTGGCCGCCGCGGGCGTGCTCCCGCCGCAGCGCCGCGGCGATCAGCTCCTCGTCGAACTCGCCGACGTGCGTCTTGATCGGGTGGCGGCCGCGCGGCGGCGTCGTGATCACGCTGATGTCGCGCAGGCCGGAGAGGCTCATGTGCAGCGTGCGCGGGATCGGCGTCGCGGACATCGCGAGGACGTCGACCTCGAGCCGCAGCTGGCGCAAGAGCTCCTTCTGGGCGACCCCGAAGCGCTGCTCCTCGTCGAGCACGACGAGACCCAGGTTCTGGGGCACGACGTCGCGTGAGAGCACCCGGTGGGTGCCGACCAAGACGTCCACCTTGCCGGCCGCGAACTCGGCCAGCACGCGCTTGACCTCGGCCGGGGCGCGGAAGCGCGACACCATCTCGACCCGGACGGGGAAGTCGCGAAAGCGCTCCCGCAGCGTCGCCGCGTGCTGCTGGGCGAGGATCGTCGTCGGGACGAGCATCAGCACCTGGCGGCCCGCCGAGGCGACCTTGAACGCGGCCCGCACCGCCACCTCGGTCTTGCCGAAGCCGACGTCGCCGCAGACGAGCCGGTCCATCGGCTGCGGCGCCTCGAGGTCCTGCTTCACGGAGTCGATCGCGACCTCCTGGTCGTCGGTCTCGTCGAACGGGAACGACGCCTCGAGCCGCGCCATCCACTCGTCGTCGGGGCCCACCGGCGGCCGCATCGCCGCCTGGCGGCGGGCGTACAGGGCGAGCAGCTCGCCGGCCAGCTCGCGCACGGCCACCCGGGCACGGCTCTTGAGCGTGCTCCACGCCTTCCCGCCGAGCCTGGCCAGCGCCGGGGCGCGGCCGTCCGCGCCGACGTAGCGGCTGACCTTCGCCAGCTGGTCGTGCGGTACGTACAGGCGGTCGTCGCCGCGGAACTCGAGGTAGAGGTAGTCGCGGACGACCCCGCCCACCTCCTTGGTGTCGAAGCGGATGAAGCGGCCGACGCCGTGGTCCTCGTGCACGACGTAGTCACCGCTGCGGAGGTCGGCGACCGTCGAGAGCGCCCGGCCGCCGAACCGCGCCGGCCCCCGGGCCCCGCGGCGGCGGAGCAGC
>JBKPMQ010000069.1:0-3354 GCA_046732235.1 Actinomycetota bacterium | reverse complement strand
CCCGGTGGCCGATCCGCTCCCATTCGAGCTCCGGCTCGACGCAGGCGAGGGCGAGCGCATCGTGCGCCCGGCGCCGGTCCGGGCCGGGCGCGGCGGCCTGGACGGCGGTGCGGATCAGCGGGTGGCGGAAGCGGATCCGCCCCGGCTCGACCCGGATGAGGTCGGCCCGCTCGGCCGGCGCGAACGCCTCATCCGAGAGGCCCTGGGCCGCCAGCGCCCGCCCGATGACCGCGGTCCCCTCCGACCGGCACGTCGCCAGCAGGAGAAGCGCCGCCCGGCACGGCTCGGGCAGCGTCTCGACCGTTGCGGCGTAGGCCTCCTCGAGCGTGGAGCGGCCGGGCTCGAACCGGCCCTCGTCGAAGCTCGCGAGCTCGACCAGGGCCAGAGGGATCCCGGCAGCGTCCCGCACCGCCGCCTCGAGCCCCGTCGGGGTCAGCCCGCGCCGCTCGAGCAGGTCGCGCGACTCGCGCGCCGTCAGCGGGCGGGGGTTGAGCGACGGGATGCCGGCGAGGCCGGGGGTGCGGGTCGCGATGACGAGGGCGACCGGGTCGGCGCCGATGCGGCGGGCGGCGAAGCCGATCGCCTCCGCCGAGGCGGCGTCGAGCCAGTGCGCGTCGTCGACGAGCGCGAGCAGTGGCTGCGCAGCGGCTGCCGCGCACAGCAGGTTGAAGCCGCCGACGAGCACCGCCAGCCGATCGGCGGGGCGGGGCGGGCCGATCGCGAGGGCGCTCTCGAGCGCCTCCGCCTGACGCTCCGGCAGCACCCCGATCGACTCCACGAGCGGCGTCAGCAGATCGACGAGGGCGGCGAACGGCACGGTGGTCTCGCTCTGCACGCCGCGCGTGTGCACGATTCGCATCTCGCCCGCACGCGAGGACGCGTAGTCGAGCAGCGACGTCTTGCCGATCCCTGGCTCGCCGCAGATCGCGAGCGCGCCGCCGCGGCCCGCCCGTGCCTCCTCGAGCAGCCGGTCGACGCTTGTGCACTCGTCCGCGCGGCCCACAAGCATGGCCGCCGATTGTACAGATTGTCGCGTTCATTGACAGCGCGGGTTTTCCAAAAGACGAGGGGTATCCCCGACGCCGGGCCTCGCGCCGCTTTCTACGTTGAGCCGACCTCGCGGCACCCGTCGCGAGGAAACCGGAAGCGGGAGGTGCAGCATGACCGAGGGGCACTCACGAAATCCCGGATGGTGGTTCGCCGCGGCGTTCGGCGTCATCGTCGCCGTCGCGCTCGCCGTGCCGGCCGTGGCGCGGGCGTCCACGATCTCGGACCCGGACGACGTGCACGGCAAGCTGGACATCGCAAGCGTCACGCAGGAGCACGCGGCGACGGGGCCCGTCGTCCACACGATCACCACCTACGGGCGCTGGCCCAGCCGTGCCATCGGCCTGCGCCGGAACTCGTTCTTCCTGATCGGCTTCGACACGGCCGGCGGCCCCCGGGCGGAGCGGTTCGGGATCGTGTACCGGAACCACGGCATCCTGCGGGTCGCGGTCATCACGCGCGCGGGACGCGCGGTCGGCTTCGGCACGGCGACGCGCCCGAACCTGCGGTCGATCCGCGTGTCGATCCCGCGCACGCTGCTGGGGCAGCCGAACGGCTACCGGTGGCGGCTCTTCTCCGTCTACTTCGGTCCCGGCGGCTGCCGGGCGGGGTGCGTCGACCGCGCCCCGAACAGCGGCGAGGTGCTTCACGACCTGACCGCTCCGGCGGTGACGTTCCCGAAGCAGGGCCTGCCCGCGTCGACGACGACGGCCGTCCACTTCGCCGTCATCGACAAGGGCCACTCGGGCCTGGACAGCTGGACGCTTCAGGGCCGCAACGTCGGCGACACGGCCTGGACGGACGTGGCCAGCGGCTCGGCCAGCGGGAACCAGACCGTGACCGTCAGCGATGCCGAGGGTGACCGGCGCCAGTTCCAGGTCGTCGCCCGCGATCGCGCCGGCAACGTGACCACGAGCCGGATCCGCACGATCACGTTCCCGTTCGACGACGGCAACGCCGGGATGACGTACGCCGGTACGTGGGCCACCAGCGGTGCCGAGGCGCTCGACTACCTGGGGACGCTGCACAGCTCGAGCGATACCGGAACGCCGGCCACCGTGTCCTACACGTTCCAGGGCGCGTCGGTCTCGATCATCGCCCGCGGATCGTGCGGCAACGCGTCCGTCGCGATCGACGGCGGGACGGCCCAGCCCGTCGCTCAGCTCTGCGGCGGCGAGCACCGGGCGATCGTGTTCACGGCACCCGTCGACCCGAACGCGTCGCACGTCCTCACCCTGACGATCACGGGTGGGACGTTCGGCTTCGACGGGATCGTCGTGCGGTAGCGATCCCCGGCCCTGGGGGCGGCGTCCGCGGGGAGGCGGGCGCCGCCCCCGCCGCTCGCCAGGCCGGCGCCCCGAAAGGGTGGGGACGGTTCCCCCGGAAGTGGGGGTTCGTCTACGGCGTTTTGCGGGCACGTTTCGGGCCGACCCGCCGATTACAGAGGTATGAGCGCGGAGCACACCCCCCCGCCGATCCTCGCCTACGAGACCCAGGCCCGCTACGGACCGGGCGAAGCGTGGATCACCCTCGACGTGAGCGTCTCGCATGCGCTCGCCGTCGACGAGGCGTTCTTCCGCCGCGACCCGTGGGGGCGCAAGCCGACCGAGGTGCGGGTGCGCTCGATCGTGCAGCAGCCCGGGTCGGGGTAGATGGTTGATCGGTGAGTCCCCGTGATGTCCTGGGCGGGTGCGAACGGAGCAGCGCAAGGACGCAGGGAGCGACGCGTGCTTCGCACGCGAGCGGACGAGGACGCCGCGATGCGTGGGTTCGCAACCGCAGCCGCACGACGAACCGAACCCCCGCGAGCAGCCTACGTCCAGGCGCGCGGGGACTTGCCGATCAACCATCTGCATCACAGCCGCCGCGGCGGCGCTCACCTACGCTGAGTGCATGCGGCGGCGTCTCGACTTGTGGCTTCTCGGAACGGCGCTCGCGGCGTCGTTCGCCTCAGGGATCGCCGGCCTGTGGGTGAGCGAGGGCCACGCCGGGCCCGTCGTGTGGGCGCACGACGCCGCCGGGATGGCGGTGATCGTCCTCGCCTGGTCGAAGCTCGGCGTGATCCGGCGGGGTCTGCGGCGGCGCTGGCCGCAGGTCGGCGGGTCGCTGGCCGCCGCGGCATGCGCCGTCGGGGTGCTGGGGTTCGGGGTCGCGCACTCGGCGGGCGTCCGCGACGTCGGGCCGCTCACGGCGCTCGGCTGGCACATCGCGTTCGCCCTCGCCCTCGCGCCGCTCGTCGTCCACCACCTGACCACCCGGCCGACCCGCCTCCGCCGCGGCGACCTGACCCGGGCCGCGGTCCTGCGG
>JBKPMQ010000068.1:0-17824 GCA_046732235.1 Actinomycetota bacterium | reverse complement strand
ATCGACCGCCGCCCGTCGGCGGCGTGGGCGTTCGCGGTCAAGGCCGCGGGCCGCGTCGGCAGCGCGGCGCGCGTCATGGCCGGGCGTGAGCCGATGCGGCGGCGCAGGCCTTAGACCCGAACGCGGCCGCGCCAGAGCAGCGCAAACGCGCTCGCGGCGAGCACGAGGACGGCGAGCGACACCCAGATCTCCACCCGCTCGCCGAGCACGTAGGTGGTGTGGTCGATCCGGATCCGCTCCATCGCCAGCCGCCCGATCGCGTACAGCGCGGCGTAGAGCGCGAACACCGTCCCCGGCCGGATGCGGCCGCCGGCGCGGCGGGCGAACCAGAGCAGGATCGCCAGCACCGCGAGATCCCACAGCGCCTCGTACAGGAACGCCGGCTGGAACGCCCGCCCGGGCAGGTAGGGCGGCACCGGGTTGTCGATCCGGATCGCCCACGGGAGGCTGCTCGGGTGGCCGTAGAGCTCCTGGTTCGCGTAATTCGCGAACCGTCCGATCGCCTGGCCGAGCACGAGGCCGGGAGCGGCGCAGTCGGCGACGACCCAGAAGGGCAGCCGCATCAGCCGGCAGGCGATCGCCGCCCCGACCATGCCGCCGATCACGCCGCCGTAGATCCCCAGGCCGCCGCGCCAGATGATGAACGCGTTCAGCGGGATCGCGTCGAACGGCTTCCAGTCGGTGAGCACGTGCTCCACCCGCGCGCCCACGAAGCCCAGGACGACGGCCGCGACGGCGATGGGCACGACCCGCTCCGGGTCGAGGCCGCGGCGGGCGAACCCGCGCCGGGCCATCAGCACGCCTGCCACGATCGCGATCACCAGGATGACGCCGTACCAGCGCGGCTGGAAGCCGCCGAGCTTGAAGACGTACGGATCGCCGGGGCTGGGGAGCGACAGAAGCACGGGGCGTCAGGACCCTACCCGCGCGTCCGCGCCGCCATATTTCTTAGCAAGCTCGACAATATGCATTTTCTCCGCTATCACTGAGACCAGAGCCGCAAGTGCGTTTGCCTGCGGCTGTTCCAGTCCCCCTGGCCGTGAGCGCCCGATGACCGGCACACCTGCGCACCCCCCGCACCCCGAGCTGATCCGCGTGGCGCTGATGAGCGACCATCCCGGTCTGCGCGAGCTGTTCGAGCGGTCCGGGATGGTCCGCGTGGTCGACGCCGTGCCAGACGTGCTCGTCTGGTATCTCCCGCACGACGCCGACGGGCTGCCGTCGGACGTGCTCGCGGCGCTGGCCGACCCGGGCGCGCCGGGCGTCGTCGTCCTCGCCGACCGCCACCCCATCCGGTGGTTCCAGGAGGCGCTGCGGCTCGGCGTCGACGATGTCCTGTGCCTGCCGCAGACGCCCCAGTCGCTCGGCATGGCCGCCGCCAAGGCGCGTGCGGCCCGCGCCCGGCGGGTGCCGGCCGACCCCGGCGAGGGCGCGTCCGGCGGCGGGCACGTGTTCACCGTCTTCTCGACGAAGGGCGGATCGGGCCGCACGGTGATCGCCTCCAACCTGGCGGTGTGCTTCGCCCAGGCCGGCCTGCGGACGCTCCTGCTCGACCTCGACCTGCACTCGGGCGACTGCGCCCTCGTCCTCGGTCTCGCGCCGCGGGCGACGATGCTCGACCTGGTGACCGGGTCGGCCCCGATCGACGCGGAGGCGCTCGCGACGGCCGTCACCCGCCACGTCAGCGGCGCCGACGTGCTGGCGGCGCCCGCCCGGCCCGAGGAGGAGGAGCTGGTCGCGGTGGAGCGGCTGGAGCGGCTGCTCGAGATGGCGCGCAGCGCCTACGACGCGGTCGTCATCGACGCGGCATCGGCGTTCTCCCCGACGACGCTGCTCGCCCTCGATCACACCGACACGCTGCTCCTGGTGGGGGCGCCCGACCTCCCGGCGGTGCGCAGCGTGCGCATCGCCCTCGAGACGCTCGACCTGCTCGAGCTCGACCTGCCCGACGTGCGCATCGTCATGAACCGCGCCGGCGCGGACGTCGGCCTCGAGACGGCCGACATCGAGGCGACCCTACGGCGCGAGATCGCCTACGCCCTGCCGTCCGACCGGGCGGTGCCGCTGTCGGTGAACCGCGGCCGCGCCGTGGTGGCCGACGATCCGACGTCGCGCGCGGCGCGCTCGCTGCTGGCCGTCAGCCGATCGCTGGTCGCCGCGGTCGGCCGCTAGATTCGGCCAAAACGGGGCCAGGCCGCGTCAAACGGGGCCAGGCCCCTTCTGGCGGGTTAGGCGCGATGGTACCGTGAGTTTGATGGCGGCCCTGCTGCAGCAGGTGGAGGTCGATGCGCGCGCCGACGCGGCCCGGCGGGAGCGGTTCCCGGCCGGCGCGGCGATCGCCTTCGCCGACCTCGAGGAGGCGGGCGGCGAGGACGCGCTCGACCGCCTGCGCGACGCCGAGCCCGTGTCGTGGCTCCCGGCGCTCGGCGGCTGGCTGTTGACGGGGCACGCGCAGGCGCGCGAGGCGCTCAGCCCGCGCGCGGCGACGACCGTAGAGGCGGCGCAGAACCTGGTGCGCGCGTCGCTCGGGCGGATGATGCTGACCTCCGACGCGGACGAGCACACCCGCATGCGGGCGCCGTTCGAGCGGCCGTTCCGGATGCGCGAGGCGACGGAGCTCTTCGGCGCCGCCATCGCCGGCACGGCGGCCGAGCTCACGGACGCCATGGCGCCCGCCGCGGAGTGCGAGCTCGGTGCCGACTTTGCCGCGCCGTTCGCGATCCGCATGGCCGGGCGCATGCTCGGGCTCTCGCTCGGCGACGCGGCCCGGATCGACGCGTTCTACGACGCCTTCGCGGGCGCCATGAGCTACGACGGCAACCCGGAGCCGCAGCGGCTGGCCGACGCGGCGCGGGCCGACCTCGACGCCATCCTGCATGCCGAGCTCGCACGCTGCCGCGCCGACCCGGACACGTCGGTGACGTCGCAGGTGGCGAACGACCCGGCCGCCGGGCTCGCCGACCCCGAGATCGCATCACAGCTGCGGGTGATCATGTTCGGCGCCATCGAGACGATCCAGGGCGCCGTCATGAACACGATGCTGCTGCTCCTGCGGAGCCCGGACGCGCTCGCGGCCGCCCGGACGGACGCGGCGGCGCTCGCCGGCGCGGTCGACGAGGCGCTCCGGCTGATCCCGCCGGTGGCGTTCATGGAGCGGTGGACGCGGGCGCCGGTCGAGATCGGCGGCGTCGCGATCGGCGCGGGCGAGTTCGTCGGCGTGTCGGCGATCGCGGCGAACCGCGACCCGGCGGTCTTCCCCGACCCGCTCCGCTTCGATCCCGCCCGGGGGAACGCCCGCCACGCGCTCAGCTTCTCGTTCGGCGAGCATCACTGCCTCGGCGCGCACCTGGCGCGGCTCGAGACCGTGACCGCGGTCGGGCGCCTGCTCGAGGCGCTGCCCGGCGTCGAGCTCGTGGACGTCGACGAGCCGAGCGGCTTCGCGTTCCGGCGGCCGCAGCGGATGCGGCTCGCGTGGACGGCCTGAGGCCGTCTACTCCATCCGGACGGTGGTCGTCGACTTGAGGGTGCCCGAGCCGACGACGAAGCCGAGCAGGTTGATGCTGTACGGGTAGGTGACCGTGACGGTGACGTTCTGGCCGGTCGTCCACGGCTGGCCCGGGGAGACGGTCACGCTCATCTGGTTCCTGTCCAGCCACCAGGTGGCGTTCTTGGCGGTCGAGACGACGTCCGCGACGCCGGATGCGTCGGTGCGGGAGACGAGCGCCTTGCGGCCTCCGTCGCGGGCCGCGTTCGTCACCTGGAGGTAGTCCGCGTAGGTCTGCCCGAACTGGTAGACGCCGAGGATCAGGACGAGCAGCAGCGGCAGGATCAGCGTGAACTCGACCATCGCCTGCCCGCGGCTGCGGCCGGTGCGGCGGTCGGCGGCGGCCGGTGCTTCGGTCTTGGCGGGGACTTCGGTTCCTGGCTCGGACATGCGTACCTCGGCGGCCGTCGGGCTCAGACCGCTCGTCTGGCCTGAGGGATGCGTGCAGCGGAACGTTTGGCAAACGTCCAATATGCGTCATCGGCAGGCTCCGCCGCGGACTTGAGCGAATTCGCGGCGGCCGCTTCGCCGAGATCGTCGCGCAGCGCCCCCAGATCCGTGGCGGGCCGGGCTTGGCCCGCGAGCCGCGCGAGCACGCGCTCCAGCACGACCTGCCCGCCGGCTGGCGCGCTGATGAAGTAGCAGCCGGCCGTGTAGACGTCGGGGCCGGTCGAGTGCACGCGGACGATGCGCACGTCGGCGGTGAGCTCGCCCTCGAGGAACCGCGCGGTCAGCGCCATGCGGTCGCCCTCGCGCAGGCGGTTGTCGGTCAGGGTCATCGCGCAGCCCGCGTCGCTCAGGTCGGTGAGCGACACCGGGATGACCTCCTCGGGCACCACCCGGTCGCAGATGACGGCCCGAAGCGAGGCGGCCGAGCTGACCGCGAGCCGCTCCGTGCGGCGGCGGTAGCCGTGCGTGGCCACGCCGACGACGCGCAGCACGAGCGATGCCCGGGCCTGCGAGCGGAACTCCGCCTCCTCGATCATGGCGTCGACCTGGATCGGCTGACCTTCGTAGGACAGGCGGCACGAGATCGCCATCCCGGCGGCGACCGCGAGGCGCGGGCCGCTCCCGGTGACGAGGTTGCCGTCGCTCGCGATCGTCCAGATCTCGATCGTCTCGCCCCGGTCCGTGTCGACGTCGACCGCGGATGCTTCCACGAGCAGGGCTGCGGCCTCGGCGGCGGTGGGCAGATTGTTCGACGGGGTATCGATCATCAGGGGAGAGGCCATGGGGCGGCGGACCTCTCCCCCGTGATCGACCGGTCGTGCGGGGGGATTAGGCCGCCGGGGCGGCATCGGACGACGGTTCGGGCGTGATCGAACACGCGCTGTGCCGGGTACGGGGACGAGAACGTCGGCGCAAAGAGGGAACCCCTCGAACCGGAGCGAACTTGAACCGGATGCCACCCCGCGGCGAGAGACCACCGTTCGAGCCGCCGGTCGCGAAGATCGCAGCAGAGCATCTCGAACCGGCGCTGGGCGTGTTCGAGGCCGCGCAGGCGCTGTTCGCGATCGACGACGTGCCCGAGATGCTGGCCGTGCTCGCGCGCAGCCTGTGCGAGCTGATCGACGCCAAGGCGTGCATGGTCTCCTCGATCGACATGGACGCCTCGGCGGTGCGCGACCTGGCGGGGTACGCCCGTCCGCCGCACGCCTGGGACGCCGCGGCCGAGGAGTACCTGCTCGAGGACTACCCGCGTACGGCCGAGGCGGTCGAGGAGGGCGTTCCCGTCGTCGTGCGCGTCGACGAGGCGGACGCCGACCCGGTCGAGGCCCGGCGGGTCGCCCAGCTCGGCTTCCGCTCGCTGCTCATGTTCGCCCTCACAGTCGAGGACGAGCCCTACGCGCTGATTGAGATCTACGACACCCGGCCGCGGTCGTTCGGCGGCGTCGAGGTGCGGGTATGCCGTGCGCTGGCGGCCGAGGCGGGCAAGGTCGTCGAGCAGAAGCGGATGGGCGAGCGGCTGGAGCAGGCGTACTTCGCGACCCTGGGCGCGCTGGCGGCGGCGCTCGAGGCCAAGGACGCCTACACGAACGACCACGCCATCGAGATCGCCGACCTGGCCGGGGCGGTGTGCGAGCAGCTGCGGATCGCGCCCGCGGACGCGCGCCTGATCCGGCTCGGCGCGCTCCTGCACGACATCGGCAAGATCGGGATTCCCGAGTCGATCCTGCGCAAGCCGGGCCCGCTCTCTCCCGAAGAGGCGACCGTCATGCAGCGCCACCCCCAGATCGGCGCCCGCATCCTCGAGCCCGTCCCCCATTTCGCCGCGCTCGTGCCGCTCGTACGGGCGAGCCACGAGCGCTTCGACGGCAACGGCTACCCGGATGGGCTCGCCGCCGAGGGCATCCCCCTCGGCTCGCGCGTGATCGGTGTCTGCGACGCCTTCCACGCGATGACCGAGGACCGCGTCTACCGCAAGGCGCTGCGGCATGAGGAGGCGGTCGCCGAGATCGAGCGCTGCTCCGGCACCCAGTTCGACCCCGACTGCGTCCGCGCGCTGCTCGAGGTCGTCCGGGCGGAGGGCTGGGCCGACGCCGAGCGCGAGCACGTCGTCCAGCCGCCGGCCGCCGAGGAGTAGCCGGGTCCGCCAGGCCGCTCACGGCCCAAGCCGCTCGGCCACCATCCAGAGCGCCCGCTCCAGGCGCTCACGGTTCCCCGGCAGGTGCGGCCACGGGCTGGCGCCCGAGGGATGCGGCAGCGCGATCAGCGGCCGGCCGTCGGCGAGCGTGAGCTCCGTGCCGACGGCGTCCTCGAGCCGGACGCCCGGGGCGAGCTCCTCGAGCGCCAGGGTGCCGACCGAGAGCACGACCGGCGCCGGGACGAGCTCGAGCTCGCGGCGAAGCCAGGGCACGCACTCGCGCACCATCGCCGGCGACGGGCGGATGTCGCTGCCGCCGCCGGGGCGCTTGCCGGGGAAGCAGCGCACGACCGCGGCGACGTACAGGCGGCGGTAGAACGACTCCTCGTCGCCCAGCCCGGCCGGCGCCAGCCACTCCCGCAGCCGCCGCCCCGCCGGCCCGCTGAACGGCATCAGATTCTCCGCCTCGCGGATGCCGGGCGCCTGGCCCACGAGCATCGCGTCGGCGTCGCGGCCGCCGCTCACCACGGGCATCGACTCGACCCGGATGCCCGCCGCGACGCATCGCCGGCACGGTCGCAGGGCACGCTGGAGCGCGTCCAGATCGGGGATCCGCCCGCGCTCGTCCACCCTTGTAGTATCCGCGGCCGTGAATCGCGCCGGACGCAACCCGTTCCCCTTCGCCGCCGAATACCAGTACTCGCAATCCGTCGTCACCGAGGGCGAGCTCGTGTTTACGGCCGGCCAGGGCGGGTTCGGCGAGGACGGGGCCGTCGTCGAGCCGGACGACGCCGAGGCCCAGATCCGGCAGGCGTTCGCGAACCTGGCCGCCGTGCTCGAGGCCGAGGGCGCGTCGCTGCGCACCGTCGTCAAGATGACCGTGTACCTGGCCCGGGCCTCGGACTACGACGCCTTCAAGAGGGTCCGCGGCGAGCTCTTCTCCCCGCCCTACCCGGCGTCGACCGCGATCGTGGCGGGCGGGTTCCTGTTCGACGGCATGCTGGTCGAGATGGACGCGGTCGCCCGCGTCGGGGAGGAGCGCGAGTGAGCGCCACCAAGGTCTACCTGTCGACCGACATCGAGGGCACGGCGGGGATCGTCGACTGGGGCCAGGTGCTCGGCCCGAACCAGGAGTACGAGGTGGGCCGGCGCCTGCTGCTGGCCGAGGTGAACTCCGCCATCGACGGGGCGTCGGAGGCGGGCGCGACGACGTTCCTGGTGAACGACGCCCACGCGACGATGGCGAACCTGCCTCCGGCGGCCATCCACGGCGAGGCCTCGTACCTGTCCGGCCGCTACAAGCCGCTCTACATGATGGAGGGGCTCGACGGCAGCTTCGACGCCGCCTTCTTCATCGCCTACCACGGGTCGATCGGGCACGAGCGCGCCATTCTCGCGCACACGTACAACCCGGGCGCGATCTGGGAGGTGCAGCTGAACGGGGCGATCGTCGGCGAGAGCGCGCTGAACGCCCTCGTCGCGCTCCACCACGGCGTGCCCGTCGCCCTCATCACCGGCGACCAGGCGACCGCCGACGAGGCGCGGACGTTCGCGCCGGCGATCGAGGCGGTCGTCGTCAAGCGGTCGGTGAGCCGGTTCGCCGCCGAGAGCCTGCATCCGCGCCAGGCGTGCGAGCTGATCCGCGCCGGCGCCCGCTCGGCGCTCGAGCGGCTGGGCGAGATCGGGCCGCCGCAGATCGACCTGCCGGCGACCCTCGACATCACCTTCCTGACGGCCGACATGGCCGAGGCGGCGACGGCCATCCGCGGCGTCGTGCGCTCCTCAGCGCGGTCGGTGGCCGTCAAGGACGACGATCCGCTCCAGCTCTACCGCACGTTCGTCACCATCGTCGCCCTGACCCGGGGCGTCGAGGGGTGAACGCGGGGCCGGGGACGGTCTCCCGGCGGCAGCTCCGCTTCGAATCGCCGGCGCTGCGTCACCTCGAGTGGCCGTACTTCGACGCCCGTGGCGCCGGGGACGGCCCGCACCTGGCGATCATCGCCGGCGTCCACGGCTGCGAGTACTCGTCGATCGCCGCGGTGGTCGAGCTCATGCGCGGGCTCGATCCGGCCGGGTTGCGCGGGCGGGTGACCGCGGTGCCGATCGTGAACCTGGAGTCGTTCCGGGGGCGGACGCCGTTCGTCTCGCCGGCCGACGGCAAGAACCTGAACCGCTGCTTCCCGGGCGACCTGGGCGGGACGTACTCCGACCAGCTCGCGCACCACGTCCACGACCAGGTGATCGCGCCCGCCGACGCGCTGGTCGACCTGCACGGCGGCGACATGGTCGAGGCGCTCGAGCCGTTCGCGATCTACGACGGCTCGCCGGTCGAGGAGACGGCACGGGCGATGGCGGTCGCCTTCGGGCTCCCCTACATCGTGCGCACCGAGCGGGAGGGCGCGCCGATCGCCGGTACGACGAGCGCCGCCGCGGCGGACGCGGGCGTGGCGGGGATCACCGCCGAGGTCGGCGGCTGCGGCCTGCTGGAGGCGGACGCGGTCGCCGCGCACGTCCGGGGATGCAAGAACGTGATGCGGCTGCTGGGGATGCTCGACGGGGCCGTCGAGCCCGCGCCGCGGCCGCAGCGCACGGTCGACCGCTTCGTGTGGCTCCGCTGCGAGCGTGCCGGCTGGTGGCAGCCGACGGTACGGGTCGGCGACGAGGTGCCGGCGGGCGGGCGGCTCGGCGCCGTGCTCGACCCCTACGGCGACGAGCTCGAGGTCATCCATGCGCCCGAGCCGGGCGTGCCGCTCTTCATCACCTCGAGCCCGGCGGTCGCCGCGGACGGCCTCCTGCTCGGCCTGGGCGCGGGCATCAGACCGCTGGCTGAATAACCGGGGTCAGACCCCTTTTATTCACGACCGACGCATAACCGGGGTCAGACCCCTTTTATTCACGACCCACAGAAGGGGCCTGGCACCGGTTATGGACGCCTCTACCGCCAGCCCGACGCGATCAGGTCGCGCACCTCCTGGACACCAGCCCGCCACACCGCCTGCCAGTCGGCCTCGGGGCGGCCGTAGTCGCCGCCGTAGGAGCCGTCGCCGAGCAGCTCGCGCACGCCGGCGGGATCGGACACGCGCAGGCGCCCGCCGTCCACGGGCTGCTTGTGCCCGTCCGGCACCTCGACGCCCTCGACCTCCGTCCACGGGAACCGCTCGAGCCAGGAGGCGTGCGACGCGTCCGGGTCGATCGACTGCACCACCGGCCACACCCGCGGCCCGTTCCACCAGCTGTGGAAGATCACCTGACAGCCGGGGCGCGCCCGCATGAGCTCGGCGCCGACGCCCGACGCGGGCGAGTTGCCGCCGTGGCCGTTCACGACCACGAACCGGCGGAAGCCCTGGTCGTGCAGCGACTCGAGCAGCTCCCGCACGACGGCCACGTAGGTGTGGACGGTCAGCGTCGGGCTGCCCGGATATGCGGCGAAGTACGGCGTCAGGCCGTACGGCAGGGCCGGCAGGACGGGGACGCCGAGCGGCTCCGCGGCCTCGACCGCGACCCGCTCCGACAGGATGGCGTCCACCCCGAGCGACAGATACGCGTGCTGCTCCGTCGATCCCAGCGGCAGGACGATGCGGTCGTCCCCCCGCAGATACTCCTCGATCTGCATCCAGTTGCAGTCGTGCAGCCTCACCGCGGCGCCACCTCCTCGTATCCGGCCGCCACCGAGAGCAGGAGCGGCTCGCTGTCGGCCACCGACATGAGCTGCAGCCCGGCCGGAAGATCGTCCTCGGCCAGGCCGCAGGGGACCGTCACGGCGGGGATCCGGGCCAGGTTGCACGGCCCCGTGAAGCGAGCCTCGACGTCGCCGTCCGGCGTGCCGAACGGCGGATCCTCCGGCGGCGCCACGTAGGCCATCGTCGGCCCGGCCAGGACGTCGGCCTGCGCGAACGCGCGCGCGAACCCGGCCGTGACCCGGTCGGCGTCGGCCAGCGCGTCGCGGTACTCCGGCTCGGTGATCCGGGAGGCGAGGTCGAGGAGCGCCCGCGTCCCCAGGCCGTACCGCTCCCCCTCGGCCCGGTACATCCGCGCGTGCACGTCCCACGCCTCGCGCAGCACGATCGTGCCCAGGGCGTCCTCGGCGACGGCCAGCTCCGGGATCTCGACGCCGACGAGCTCGTGGCCGTGGCCGGCCAGGGCCTCGATGGCCTCCGACACCCGCGCCCGCACGCGCGGGCGCACATCCGGGTCGTCGAGCTGGCTGCGGAGGACGCCGATCCGCAACCGGCCGACGCGCTCGATCGGGCACGGCCGCGCCTGCAGCACGGAGAGCAGCCGGGCGGCGCCGGCGACCGTGGTCGCGAGCGGCCCGATCCCGTCGCACGTGCGCGAGAGCGGGAAGAGGCCCGTCGCCGGCACGGATCCGGTCGTCGGCTTCACGCCGACGATGCCGCAGTAGGACGCAGGCACGCGGATCGAGCCGCCGCTGTCCGTCCCGACGGCCGCCTCGCAGACGCCGGCCGCCACGAGCGCCGCCGAGCCGCTCGACGAGCCGCCGGATGTCCTGCCCAAGTTGTGCGGGTTGTACGTCATCCCGTACGCCGGGTTGACGCTGCCGGCGCCGTATTCGAGCAGGTTCGTCTTGCAGAAGACGTCTCCGCCGGCCGCGCGCACGCGGGAGACGATCTCGGCGTCGGCGGTGGCGGGCGGCGGCACGCCGACCGTCGAGGCGTTCGTCGTCACCTCGCCGGCGACGTCGATGTTGTCCTTGATCGCGATCGCGTCCCCGTGGAGCGACCCGTCCGCGGCCCGGTCGGGCGCGGCGATCGTGGTGATGACGGCGTTCAGCGGCCGCCCCAGCCGCTCCATCCGCTCATACGTGGCGAGCAGCTCGAGGTTCGCGCGCTCGCACACGCGCCGGCCGTCCTCGATGGCGTGGATGAGCGCGGCCGTCTGGCGCACGAGCGGGCCGTCGAGCACCTCGAGCATGTTGTCGACCTCGGTCTTGCGGTGCCGCACCGCCAGGTCGCGGTAGATGCCCGAGTGCTTCTTCGCCGACCCGCGGTTGAACTCCACCAGCCGGTCGATCGAGCCCTCGAGGTCGGCGGGGTCGAACCCGTCGAACGGCTCGGGCTCGGCGGTGGCGGCCGCGAGCACCTCCCGCGCCAGCGCGAGATAGAGCGGCCGGTAGCGCGGCTCGCCCAGCGCGTCGGCGATGGAGAGATCGGAGACGGCCGTCGCGAACAGGATCGCGCCGTAGGCCTCCTTCGACCACAGGAAGCCGTGGATGTTGGCGGTCTGGCGGGCGTCGGCGATGTCCGCGACCAACTCGCGCACGCGGGGCGTGTCGGCCCCGTCGAGCTCGCCGATCCAGAAGGCGGCCCGGTTCCCCCGCATGATCCGCCCCGGCGCGACCACGTCTGCGCCGAAGTTCACGAACGCCCCCACGACGCGCTCCCGCCCGACCGCGGCGGCGATCGTCTCCTCGTTGAACCCGTTCTGGAGCGAGACGACGAACCCGTCCGGCGCGAGCCGCGGCGCGAGGTGCGCCACCGCCGCCGCGGTGTGGTGCGCCTTGACGGCCAGGAGCACGGCGCCGAGCCCGTCGGGGAGCGCATCGGGCGGGATCGCGGTCGCGGAGACGGTGTGCTCCTCCACCGGCCCCTCGATGCGCAGGCCGTCCGCGTTGATCGCCGCCACGTGCTCGGCGTCGGCGTCGCAGAGGAGCACGTCGTGGCCGTCCCGGATCAGGCCGGCGGCAACCGTGCCGCCGATCGCACCCGCCCCGATGACGGCATAGCGCATTGTCCGATCCTACCGCGGTGCCCGGGCGCCTTCGGCGTTTCACCATATGGACGCCATCCGCCGAGCATGGGATACTGGCGCCCCCCTGCGCAAGGAGCCCGCATGAAGATCACCGCCCCGGTTGTGCTGCTCATCGTGTGTGTCGTCGCCCTCGCCGCCGGCTGCGGCGGATCCGGCGGCGGCAGCAGCGGAGGGGGAGGCGGGAGCGGCTCCGAGGGCGCTGCTCAGCGCGGCGGCACCCTGATCATCGACCGCTCGGCCGAGTCGCAGTCGATGGACAAGGAGAACGTCTTCGACAACGAGTCGATCTGGATCCTCGAGCAGATCATGGAGCCGCTCTACACCGTCGCCCCCGACGGCAAGGGCGTCGTGCCGTGGCTGGCCAAGTCCTACACCCTCTCGTCCGACAAGAAGACCTACACGTTCCACCTGCGCCCCGGCGTGAAGTTCTCGACCGGCAAGCCCATGACGTCGGCCGACGTGAAGTTCTCGATCGACCAGGCCCGCAAGGCCTCGCAGGGCTGGGGCTACCTCGACACCGCGATCAAGGACATCGAGGCTCCCGACCCCGAGACGGTCGTGGTCCACACGAAGTACCCGTGGGCGCCGCTCCTGGCCGACATCGCGCTCTTCGCGAACGGCATCGTGCCGAACAACTACGGCGGCCAGACGGCCAAGGAGTTCTACTCCCACCCGGTCGGCACCGGCCCGTTCAAGTGGAACCACTGGCAGCACGGCGTGGAGATCGAGCTCGACCGCAACCCGTACTACTGGCAGAAGGGCAAGCCCTACCTCGACCACGTGATCTGGAAGACGGTCACCGACACGAACACGCGCCAGCTGCAGCTGCAGGGCGGCCAGGCCCAGATCGACGAGTTCCCCGACTGGCAGACGGTGAACACCCTCGAGCAGACGCCCGGGATCACGATGAAGCTCTTCAACTCGACCCGGACCGACTACCTGATGATGAACGAGCGCTACGCGCCGCTCGCGGACGTGCACGTGCGCCGCGCGATCAGCTACGCGCTCGATCGGAACGCGATGATCAAGTCGGTGCTCTTCGGCCACGGCGAGGCGGCGAACTCGTTCATGCCGCCGCAGGTGCCGTACTACGACAAGAACTCGCCCGGCCTCCAGTACGACGTCAACAAGGCCAAGCAGGAGCTGGCCCAGTCGAAGTTCCCGAACGGGTTCACGGTCGAGATGCTGATCGGCGCCGGCGTCGCCGACGAGAAGTCGATCGGCCAGATCGTGCAGCAGGAGCTCGGCAAGATCGGCATCAAGGTCGTCTTCAAGCCCGTCGACCCAAGCGTCGAGTTCAGCGACGAGCAGGAGTTCAAGTACCAGCTCGGCCTGAGCTACTGGACGATGGACATCGCCGACCCGGACGAGCTGGTCACCTTCGCGGTCGACCCGACCTCGGGCGCGAAGTCCTTCTACACCGACTACAACAACGCGGACGTCGTCAAGTGGACGCACGCGGCGGAGCGGACCTTCAACACGGCCGACCGGCAGAGGCTCTACAGCGACATCCAGAAGCAGGCAGCCGAGGACGCGTTCATGGCGTTCCTGTACTACTCGCCGTACCGGTACGCCTTCTCGGACAAGGTGCACGGCTTCTTCGTGTACCCGACCGGCAACTACCACATGGAGAACGTCTGGCTCTCTCACTAGGCGGCTGAGGACTTCCCGACACCACGGTGGACCGGTTCGCATACATCCTGCGCAGGCTCGTCCAGGCGGTCCCCGTGGTGATCGGGGTGACGATCCTCGTGTTCTTCATGATCCACCTCGTCCCGGGCGATCCCGCCCGGACGATGCTCGGCGTGCACGCGACGCCGAAGAAGGTGGCGGCGCTGCATCACGAGTGGGGGCTCGACAAGTCCATCCCGGAGCAGTACAGGCTCTTCATGGGCCGGCTGCTGCACGGCAACCTGGGCGACTCGCTCTTCTACCACGTGTCCGCCCGGTCGCTGATCTGGCAACGGCTGCCCGTGACGCTGTGGCTGATCGCCTACGGCACGGTGCTCTCGATCCTGATCGCGCTGCCGCTCGCGATGATCGCGGCCACCCGCAAGGACGCGTTCCGCGACCAGGCTGTCCGGGCCGTGCCGCTGATCGGGCTCGGCTTCCCGCCGTTCTGGCTCGGGATCATGCTCCTGCTGGCCTTCGGCCTCCACCTGGGGCGGCTGTTCCCGGTGGGCGGCTACGGCGAGGGGCCGGCCGGCCACCTGCACTCGATGTTCCTGCCGGCGCTGACCGTGGCCCTCGGGATCTCGCCCATCCTCATCCGCTCTCTCCGGGCAAGCCTCCTGCAGGTGCTCGAGTCGGACTACATCAACACCGCGCGCTCGAAGGGGATCCCCGAGCGGCGCGTGCTGCTGCGCCACGCCCTCCGAAACGCCGTCAGCTCGACGGTGAGCGTGCTCGGCGTGAACATCGGCTTCCTCGTCGGCGGGACGGTCGTGATCGAGCAGGTGTTCGACCTGCCGGGCATCGGCCAGCTCATGATCACGTCCATCCTCCAGCGCGACTTCCCGATCGTGCAGGGCGTGACGCTCGTGTTCGGCATCCTGGTCGTGCTCGTCTACCTGGCGACCGACGTGGTGCACTCCCTGCTCGACCCGAGAGTGAGGTTCGACTAGTGACCGTTGCCGTCGCCGAAGGCCTCAGCGAGTCTCTTGCCGTCGAGCACCGCGGCGGGTTCCGCCGCCGCTGGTACCGCACGCCGTCGTTCGTCGCCGGGATCCTCATCATCGGCACGATCGTCGCCCTGTCCCTGCTCGCCCCGGTGCTGACGTCCCACAGCCCCACCGAGCAGGATCTGAACCACATCCTGCAGGGCCCGTCCTCGGAGCACTGGCTCGGCACCGACCAGCTCGGCCGCGACGAGTTCGCCCGCGTGCTCTACGGCGGCCGCGTCGACCTGCGGGTCGCGTTCCTCGCGGTGCTGTTCCCGTTCGTCCTCGGCACCACCCTCGGCTGCATCTCCGGCTACTACGGCCGCTTCATGGACACCGGCATCATGCGCCTCGTCGACGTGGTCGTCGCGTTCCCGTTCTACGTGCTCGTGATCGCGCTCGTCTTCGCCCTCGGGCCGGGCGCGCGCAGCATCTACATCGCGATCACGCTCGTCGGCTGGGTGTCGTACGCCCGCATCATCCGAGGGGAGATCCTGGTGGCCAAACGCCAGGAGTACATCCTGGCCGCGCAGGCCGCGGGCTTCCGCGACTTCCGCATCATCATCCGCCATCTGCTCCCGAACGTGATCACCCAGGCCATCGTGTACGCGATGTCCGACATCGTGCTCGACATTCTCGCCATCGTGACGCTCGGCTATCTCGGCCTCGGCATCCAGCCGCCGACCCCGGACTGGGGCGGCATGATCGCCGACGGCCAGGCGTTCCTGACGACGAAGTGGGAGCTCTCCACGATTCCCGGGGTCGTGGTCGTGGTCACCGCCCTCGGGCTGTCGCTGATCGGCGACGGGCTGGCCGACCTGCTGAGACCCGAATGAGCGCCCAGGCGATCCTCGACGTCCACGACCTGCGGGTCGAGATCCCCCTCAGCCGCGGGACGGTGCACGCCGTCGACGGCGCATCGTTCCACCTGGCGCCGGGCGAGTCGCTCGGTCTGGTGGGCGAGTCCGGATGCGGGAAGAGCATGACGCTGCGGGCCATCCTCGGCCTGCTGCCCCAGCCGGGCAGGATCGTCGGCGGCCAGGTGCTCTTCGAGGGCGAGGACCTGACGACCGCCTCGCAGGGCCGGTTGCGCGACGTCCGCGGCGCCGGGATCGGGATCATCTTCCAGGAGCCGATGACCGCCCTGAACCCGGTGATGCGGGTCGGTGACCAGATCGCCGAGGGGCCGATGGTGCACCTGGGTCAGAGCCGGTCGGCGGCCCGGGCGCGGGCCCTCGACCTCATGCGCGAGGTCGGCATCCCCGACCCCAAGCGGCGCGCCGCCGCGTACCCGCACGAGCTCTCGGGCGGCATGCGCCAGCGTGTGATGATCGCGATCGCGCTTGCCTGCGAGCCGCGCCTGATCCTGTGCGACGAGCCGACGACGGCGCTCGACGTGACCATCCAGGATCAGATCCTGAAGCTGCTCGACTCGCTGCGGGCCGACTTCGGCGTCAGCGTCCTCTTCGTCACCCACGACCTGGCCGTCGTTGCCCAGACCTGTGAGCGGATCGCGGTCATGTACGCGGGCCAGGTGGTGGAGACCGGCACCGTCGACGAGGTGTTCCGTGCGCCCCGCCATCCGTACACGCTCGGCCTGCTGCGGTCGGTGCCGCGCTTCGACGTCGTGCGCCAGACTCTCGACTCGATCGCGGGCCAGCCGCCCGATCTGGTGATGCCGCCCAGCGGCTGCAGGTTCCACCCCCGGTGCCCGTACGCGCAGGACGACTGCCTCGAGGGCGCGTTCCCGCTGCGGCCGCTCGCGGCCGGCTCCGGCCGGGCGACGGCGTGCATCCACGACGACGCGTGCGTGGCCGCCGTCGCCGGGAACCCGGTGATCGCCGATGCCTGAGGGCCCCCTGCTCGAGGTCAAGGGCCTCAGCAAGCAGTTCGTGATCTCGGACTCGCTCGTGCGCCGCGCGCGGCGGGTGCCGGCCGAGGTGCTGAAGGCGGTCGACGGCGTCGACCTCGAGATCGCCCGCGGCGAGGCGCTCGGCCTGGTCGGCGAGTCCGGCTGCGGCAAGTCGACGCTCGGCCGCTGCATCGTCGGCCTCTACGCCCCCACGGCGGGCGAGATCCGCTACGACGGCCAGCCGCTGCCGGCCCGGCGGGCGCGCGCCCAGCGGCGGCGGATGCAGATGGTGTTCCAGGACCCGTACTCGTCGCTCAACCCGCGGATGACCGTCCGCCAGGTGCTCTCGGAGCTCCTGCGGGTGCACGACATGGTGCCCCGCAACGGCGTGGACGAGCGCTGCCGCGAGCTGATCGACCTCGTCGGCCTGCCCCCGCGGTCGCTCGACTCCCACCCGCGCAACTTCTCCGGCGGCCAGCGCCAGCGCGTCTCGATCGCCCGCGCGCTCGCGCTCGAGCCGGAGCTGCTCGTGGCGGACGAGCCAGTGTCGGCGCTCGACGTGTCGGTGCAGGCGACGGTGCTGAACCTGCTGGACGAGCTGCGGGCGAAGCTCGGCCTGACGACGCTCTTCATCGCCCACAACATGGCGGTGGTGCGGCACGTCTGCGACCGCGTCGCGGTCATGTACCTCGGTCGCGTCGTCGAGACGGCGCCGACCGAGGAGCTGTTCTCCAACCCGCGCCACCCCTACACGCAGGGGCTGCTGAAGGCGGTGCCGCGGCTGGTGCCGGGCCGCGTCTCCGAGGCGGCCGCGATGGAGGGCGACCCGCCGAGCCCGATCGACATCCCGAGCGGCTGCCGGTTCCACACCCGCTGCCCGATCGCCCAGGAGGTGTGCCACACGGACGACCCGGCGCTGATCGCGAACGGCGGCGCCCACCACGCCGCCTGCCACTTCGCCTGGACGGCTTCCCCGCCGGCGCACGTGCCCGAGGTGGTCGCCGAAGCCGAGACGGCCGAAGCCGAGCCCGACCGGGCGTGAGCCCGCCAGGCGGGGTCAGACCCCTGTTGGCGCGTCCGCGGCCAGCTGCGCGAGGCGGTCGTGCGGGATGCCGTGGGCGGTCGTGCCGTTCGCGCCGACCATCGTCCGGCCGGCGACGAGAGCGTTCACGATCGCCTCTTCGGTCGCCTCGATGGCGGCGTAGAAGAGCGCGTCGAGCGTGGCGGCCGTCACCGCCTTGAGCGACACCGGATCGGTCTCGTCCCCGAGCGAGTCGGCCAGCGTGCGCAGGCCGCGGTTCCCGGTCGCGAACGCGAGCATGAGGTCGCCGCTCCCGTTCTCGCCGGCGCCGCCCGTGCGCCCCACCCCGAGCGCCGAGCGCTGCGCGAGCCGGGTGCACTGCCCGGGCAGGAGC
>JBKPMQ010000067.1:0-7986 GCA_046732235.1 Actinomycetota bacterium | reverse complement strand
GCGGCGGGCCGAGATGGGAGAGCCCCGCTCGCGCGGGGCTCTCCGGTAGCCGATCTGTAAGCGGGATTCTGTCGGGGGCAGTCATCCATCTGGGCCGGCCGTTACCGGCCGGCTCGCGCCGCCTACCTGGAGCTCGGCGGGCCGCGTCATCGCTCCGTCTGGCGTTGCACCGGGTGGGGCTTGCCTAGCCGTCCGCGTCTCCGCGGGCGCTGGTGGTCTCTTGCACCACCGTTTCACCCTTGCCGCGGCGCCCGAGGGCGCCGGTTGGCGGTCTGCTCTCTGTTGCGCTTTCCATCGGGTTTCCCCGTCCGGGCGTTACCCGGCACCCTTGCCCTGCGGTGTCCCGACTTTCCTCGGCGCCCGAGGGCGCCGCGACTGCCTGATCGGCAGCCCCAGTCTACCGGGCGGGGATCCGCCGCCGCCGCCGTGCGGCGAGGAGCTCCGACCAGAGCTGCTTGCGCACATCGACGCCCTGTGGGCTCAGGCTCGCGAACGTGAGCGGCGTCTGCGGCAGGGCCGGCGGGAACACCGCCTCGTTCGCGAGCAGCGAGTCCGGGAGCTGGTACACCGCCGGGCCGACCGGCGTCGCGCGCTGGGTGAAGCGCGTCTCGGCGGCCGCGATCGACGGGTCGAGCGTGTGGTTCAGCCACGCGTGAGCCGACACGGGGTCGGGCGCGTAGACGGGGATGCAGTAGCAGCGGGCGCGGGCGAGCGTCCCCTCGGACGGGATGACGAAGCGGACGTTCGCCGGCGGGGAGACGAACCCCGGGCCGAAGCAGAGCGCCGCGACCATCGGCGCGGGCAGATCGCGCCGGCTGGGGGCGCCGGCGATGACGAGCGCGTTTCGGAGCGGCAGCAGGATGTCGGCTGCGTCGGACATATCCGAGGTCGAGGACGAGTTCCAGTCGTGGCCGGCCGCGGCGAGGGCTGCGCCGATGACCATGTCGCGGTCCGGCGGCACGGCGACGCGGTTCGGAAGCGTCGCCGCGAGCCGGAAGAACCCGCGCCACGTCGACGGCGCCGACGGGCCGGCGGCCGCCGAGACGGCGAACCCGGCGCACATGTAGTCCTTCACGACGCCGTGGTGGTTGCCGTGGTCGTACGGCGGGTTGTCGAACGGCGAGAGCAGGAGCTTGCGGTTCTCGACCAGGTTGCGGTCGATCGGCTCGACCAGCTTGCGTGAGACGAGGCGTGCGAGCGTCGTGTCGTCGACGAGCGCGACGTCCGCCTGCCCCACGTCCGTCAGGTCGTTCAGGCGGCCCGGAACGACCCGCGTCCGGACGCCGAAGTTGGCCACGAACGATGAGACCGTCTTCGGATCGACGGCGTTGCTGGGTAGCGTCAGCACGAGGTGACGGTCGAGCACCTGGACGTTCGGGCCGGACAGCCGGGTGCCGAAGCGCTGCGGGGCGGAGCTGCTCCCGGGACGCGTACAGGCGCTCGCGAGCAGCATCGATCCCGAGACGAGCATCTGCCGCCGGGTCACACGCACCCCTCGATTGTTGCACCCGTCGCGCGGGCGGCCGGGTGGTTCCGCGCGTGCGCGTATGACGTTTAAGCGATCAGTCGCAGGGAACGCTCGTCCGTATCGTCGGCGTCGGAGAGGCGCGAGCCGCAGCCGCTGCAGCAGAGCTCGGCGCTCTCCCCCTCGCGGTCGAACGCCCACATCGCCTCGCCGCAGACGGGGCACGCGGGTCGACGGCCGGCCTGGCGCACCCGTCCGGCGGCGAGCGCCGCCAGGATGGCGTCCTCGAGCATCTGGCCACCGGGGCCCGGACGGGTGAGCGCCATGGTCATAGCCGCCTGAACACCGCCTGGACGCTCCCGAGGATCGCGACCTGCTCGGGGTACGTGGGCTCGAGGGCGTCGTTCTCGGGCTGCAGCCGCACCCGGCCGTTCTCCCGGAAGAAACGCTTCACGGTCGCGTCCTCGTCGCCCACGAGCGCGACGACGATCTCGCCGTTGCGCGCGTCGGACTGGCGGCGGACGACGACGTAGTCGCCGTCGAGGATGCCCGCATTGATCATGCTGTCACCGCGAACGGCGAGCACGAAGTCGGCATCGCGGCAGAACTGGTCGGGCAGAGGCAGGTACTCCTCGACCTGGTCCTCGGCGACGACGGGGGAACCGGCGGCCACCTGGCCGACGAGGGGCAGCACCGTCGCGCCGGGGGGAGCTGCCGGAGCGGCCTCCGCGACCGGGACGCGCCGCGAGCGGCCGCCCTCGATCACCTCGAGCGCGCGCGGCTTGGTGGCGTCGCGCCGGATCAGGCCGAGGCTCTCCAGCTTCGCCAGATGCGCGTGCACCGTGGACGGCGAGGTCAGGCCGACCGCTTGGCCGATCTCGCGCACCGTCGGCGGATACCCGTGGGCATCCACGTGGGTGTTCACGAAGTCGAGAATTTCCTTCTGCCGCTGGGACAGATCCATCGCCGCCCTCCTGGGGTCGAACATGTGTTCGGACTACAGTGTTGCAGAGGGGTCGGACGGAGTCAAGGAACGGGCGGGAGAGTGGATAGGGAGGGCGAAAGGCCGCACAAGCGGTCACCCGGGAGCTGGCATGCGAGTTCAGGGAACGCCTGCGCGGAGTTCAGTGGGATCCGGTGGGCGTTTCACTGTGTCGCCGCGCTGCAAGTGTTGTGGAGTGCTTTCGCGACCATGTGGTGGTTCACGTTCTCAGCCGCAGCTGCCGTGTCCACCTTCTGCCAGAGCGCAGCCGGGACGGTAGCGCTGCGCGTCTCCATGCCTGAACGAGCCTGATCCAGGCCGAGGGAAGCTTTTTCATGCGGCGCGTCGCCTCTGCGCCAGGAATACTGTGGCGCGGTCGGCTTCGAGGGGGCGTGAGATGTAGTAGCCCTGGGCGTAGTCGCATCCGAGTGCAATCAGCTTGGTCCAGGCGGCTTGTGTTTCCACGCCCTCCGCGATGACAGCCAGACCGAGGTTGTGGGCGAGGTCGATCGTACTTCTGACGATCACCTCGTCTGGAGTTTTGTCGTCGAGTGTGCGAACAAAGGTGCGGTCGATCTTGAGGCTGTCCAGCGGCAGTTGGCGGAGATAGGCGAGGGAGGAGTAGCCGGTTCCGAAGTCGTCAATGGCGATCGTGCAGCCGAGGTCTTTGAGTCGGCCAAGGATGGATTGGGCGCGTCCTGGGTCGGCCATGAGGACACCTTCGGTGATTTCGAGCTCCAGGCCACCTGCGGCGATGTGGTAGTCGGTGAGCAGGCGGTTGAGCTCGTTGACGAGTTGCTGGTCGATAACGTCGCGAGTGGACAGGTTGACGGCGACAGGAATTGGGTGGCCACTGCTGTTCCAGGTGCGAGCCTGGATGCATGCCTGTTCGAGCACCGCCTGGGTGAGGTGGCGGATCAGTCCGCTTCGCTCGGCAAGGGGGATGAAGTGGTCTGGTGGGATCAGGCCACGCGTTGGGTGCTCCCAGCGAACGAGGGCCTCCAGTGAGCGGGTGGTGCCGTCTCGGAGCGCCGCTTTTGGTTGGTAGCGCAGCGTCAGTTGGCCGTCGGCGATCGCCTTGCGGAGCTCGCCTCCGAGGCCGACCAGTCTGCGGTCAGTCTCGGTTCCGGGGCGATAGACCTCCACGCCGGTTCTGCGCTGCTTGGCCTGATACATCGCGATGTCAGCAAATCGAAGCAGCGTCTGAAAGTCTGATGCGTGATTAGGCAGCATTGCGATACCAACACTGGGGCGGACCTCAACGCTCAGCCCCTCGAGATGGAACGGATGGCTCACGACTTCGACGACGCGCCTTCCTAGCCGGACGGCGTCGTCGACACTCTGGACCTGTCCTGTCAGTATCGCGAACTCGTCGCCGCCCAACCGGGCTACGAGCTCTCCGCCTCGTGACAGCTCCCGCAGTCGGCGTGAGGCATCGCGTAGCAGCCTGTCGCCGGCGGAGTGGCCCAGTGTGTCGTTGATCTCCTTGAACTCGTCGAGGTCGATCATCAAGAGCGCCAGCGCGCCGCCGGTTCGGCGCATGATTAGCTGGTGTGCGGTGCCTTGCAGCAGCAGGCGGTTGGGAAGACCGGTGAGACTGTCGTGTTCTGACAGGTAGGCACGCTCCTCGGCGTGGGCTCGTAGCGCGTGTGCGTCGCGTCGCAGTCGGCCAACCGCCGCGTTGAAGATCAGCACCGCCGCGAGCAGGGCGGCTGCGAGGATCGGCAGGACTTGCAGCCGCATATCCCGGTGACCACTGGCGGGGAACAGCGAGCGCGGAAACGCCATACTGACGAAAACGGTGTGGGCCCGCCATCGGTCACGAACGACTACGACGACACGGTGATGGGCATACGTCGCCCTACCTGACGCCGATTCCGGCACCGCGAATCGTTTCCATTCCCGCGTCGACGCGAAGACCAAGCCCCCGCCGGCGCGTCGCACCGCGAGCACAACTGTGCCAGACGCCCGAGCTGTGGAGATCGCCCGCAGCCGCCTACGAAGCTGGGAGGCTGTGTGGGCTCGCGCCAGTTGAGGTCGCACCCACTCTGCCTCGGAGAGCGCGCCATAGCGCGCTGCATCCGCCAGTAACGAACCTCCGGTTGATCCGGCAAGCGCGCGAGGGCCGATCACCGCCACCGCCAAGACGATGACCAGGCCAAGAGCGGTTAGCCGAGATAGCCGACTCATCGACGGCATCCGACGACCCAACCAATCGGAGAGGCGACTCATTGGTGCTCTACCTCAGCAGGGTTCCCTTGCACCTCTGTCACTGCTCAGCTTGTCGGTAGTCCTGCATGCCAGGTAAGGGAGCTCAACCCCTAGGCGGCCGGTGATATCGCCAAGGATTCGATGGCGTGCTGGGTGGCTTGGGGCAGGTGAGTGAACTCGCACCCGGCCTGCCAGCGGCCGAAGGATGCTTTGGCGCTGCGCACGACGGTCGCCTCGGCGGTCAGGTCAGCCTCGCCGGAGAGATGGATCTGGAGTGAGAGGTGATCGCCAATGCTGAGGCGGGTCGCGGTGGTGATGCCGATGCCGGTTTTGGAGATGTCGATGACGCGAGCATCGAGCCGGCACGCGCCTGGGTCGTTGGTGGAGCCGAGCTGGATGGTGGCGGCGTGTCCCGACGGCTGGCGGGTACTCGTCCGGAACGGCTTTCGTCGACGAACATCGGTGATCGCCAAGAGCGCCGCGCTCTCCAGACCGCCGATGAAGTACACCTTCTCGATGCGCCCCTCCACGGAGTAGCCGCCGCCGTCAGGCGTGCGCACGAGGATGCGTACCGACAAGCCCGCGCGTGCCTTGGGATCGTCGATGTGGCAGTAGAAGCGGCCGTCTTGGTGCTCGCGCAGCTCAAGCGCAAGCCGTCCCCCGTCCTCCCGCGTCGCCACCACCTGGCAGGGCAAGGCGGGCAACAGGCCAAGCGCCACACGATGAAGGTCCGCGCCATCCATCAGGCGGCCTTCTCCGTCAACTCACGCATCCGCACGATCCGAGACGCACCAAACCGCTCACGAGAGACCGCCTGCGCGTGCTCCGCCGACGAAGCGACCACGAAACCAGGCACCATCCGCACGCGTCGCCCGTCTCCGAGCGGAACGTGCCAGACGAGATAGAGGCGCAGAGCAGACACACACCCGTAGTCGCCGCCGACCCTGCGCCGTCTATCACCCAAGCGGGTGACACGCCCTACGCCTCGACACTCGGCATGGGCCGCGGCTCTCCGAGGGGTGTCCGCACCTCTGCCGTCGACGCCGCCGTCAGCGTCGCCGTCCTCCATTCCAGCGTGCCGGGACGGCCTCGCTGGCGGCCTTTGTCGCCGCCTAAGACCGACGACTGGCGTACTCCGTCTACGGCGGAAACCCAGCGCCAATCCAGCGCCTGCCAACGAGTCGGACGGGAACACGCTGCCCCTCGGTAGAACCCGGCCGGCTCCGCCGCACCCCAAAGAGGCCGGTCGGCCCGGCGGTAAACGCTCGGACTGGGAGGCGCTCACCGCCGGGCCCCTCCTCGACGCAGATCTGATGAGCGCCGTTCCGCGTCGAACCGGGCTCGCGACAATGCCCGGCGAGGCGAAGCACGCTGGGACACGCTGAGAACGGGCGTCGGACTGATCGACGGTGTGCTGCTCCCCGCCGCAGACCACAACGCAGACGTCTACCGCGCCGTGTACCGATGGGACTTGCAGCTCGACCCAGCCGGCGACCTCGAGAAGAACACAGCCGTGATCGAAGCCGCCAGAGCCGCCATCGGAGACTCCACCGAGCCCCCACTCGACACAGACGGCATCCCCACCCGTGAGCAGCTGCTGGAAGCGATCGCCCAGAGTTCAGGATCCCGCCTCTGGTCCGCAACGCCGGGCTCCGTATCGAGCGGCGACTGACCGAGCCGCCGGGCAGGCGCCCCGGGATCGCGTTACGGCTCGCACTTCCTCGCCACCTCCCAACAGCCCTCCCGTCAAGGAACGGCGGGGAGAGTAGATAGACAGGGCGAAACGCCGCACGCCCAGCAGCTACGACGCCGGGCGCTTGAAGATGGCAGCAGGGCATCGCACTCCGTGGCCGCGCGGACGACGGCCGCAACCCCATCCGCCGAGATCGGAGCGCACGATCGCGGCCGCTTGTCGATCAACCGCGGCATTCCAGACCCGCCGCCGGCGATCGTCGTCGCTCGACTGTGGCACAACGACCGCCTGCCGGACACCGATCGACCACGCGTCAGGGGCGAAGCACGACCGCTCCGCCGGCGCCGCCCCCGATTGCAGCTGCCAAGGCCTCGGCGGCCTCGTCGAGCGGGAACGTCGCCGCGGTCGAGACCTCGAGCTTCCCGGTCGCGACCAGCTCGGCGAGCTCCCCAAGCGCGCGGCCATCGGGCTGTACGATCACCGACGAGATCTCGATGCCCCGCTGCTTGTCCGGTGGGTCCAGAGTGATCGTCGTGAGCTGACCGCCGTCGCGCACGGTGCCGATCGCGACGGCTGAGCCGTTGGGCACCGCGTTCGCGACAGCGGCCACGCCCAACCCGCCGCCAATTGCGCGTGCCTGCACCGGCCAGTCGGGGTGGTGATAGTCGAACACGTGGGCCGCCCCCAGCCGGCGCAGGCGGTCGTGACCGGCCGGTCCTGCGGTCGCGATCACCTCGGCGCCGCGCGCCGCGGCCAGCCCAACGAGCAGTGTGCCGGTCACCCCGCTCCCACCATTGATGAGAACCAGGTCGTCAGACCGCACCGCCAGCGCTCCGTCGATCACCTGCGTGGCGGTCAGGGCAGGAACCGGGAACGCCGCAGCGGCCTCCCATGAGAGAGAAGCAGGCTTGCGCGCGAGGACGGTCGCCGGGGCGACCAGCAAAGGCGCCCAGGTTCCCTGGTCCCGCAGCGGGAGAGGGTGGGTGAGCACCTCGTCACCCGGCTCCCAGTCCTCGACGGAATCTCCGATCGCCGTGATGGTCCCGGCGGCCTCGACGCCGAGCGCCATTGGAGGGGTGCGGCCGACATCCCACTCGCCCGTGCGAACGAACTCCTCCCAGTTGCCGACGCCCGCGGCCCGGACTTCGATCAGGATCTCGTCGCCCGCGAGGGGGCGCGGATCTGGGAGGTCGATCCGTCCGACCGCACCGCCGAACTCGCTGATACCGGCGGCTCGCATCAGAGAGGCGCTGTCTGAGCGTGGGCCGGCTCGGCGATGAAGGGCCGGCGGACGAGATCTTCGAGATCCCCCGACATCGCCCGCCCAGTATCTCACGTGCCAAACTGGACGCCGTGCGGGCCGCGGTGCGCCGGCCGGCGGCCGAGCCAGGCCGCCCTGTCAAGTCGCGGTCGTCGAGGCGCCGGCCGCGTTCGTCGCCGGCTCTGCCCGATGCGGCGCCGATCCACCACCACGTTGGCAGTGCCTACGAGCCGGGGTTGCCGGCGCGGAGCGGCACACCGCGAACCCGGATGTCCGGGTGGCCGTCGCGAAGATATTCGCGGTCGTCGGCCCAAGACTGTCTGAGTCGGCGAGATCAGCAGGAGGGCCGTGACGTCATTCGTTCGACCGATCAC
>JBKPMQ010000066.1:0-5482 GCA_046732235.1 Actinomycetota bacterium | reverse complement strand
GATCCACTCCGACCTCGAGCGGGGGTTCATCCGTGCAGAGGTGATCGAGTGGGACAGGCTGGTCGAGGCGGGCTCGGAGGCCGAGGCCAAGCGGCGGGGCTGGGTGCGCGTCGAGGGCCGCGACTACGTGGTCGCCGACGGCGACACGCTGAACATCCGCTTCAACGTCTGAGGCATGATTCAGCCATGATCGCCGGCGTGCACGCGCTGCTCTTCGCGGACGACGCCGTGGCCGCCCGGGCCTTCCTGCGCGACGTGCTCGGCCTCGACTCGGTCGACGCAGATGACGGCTGGCTGATCTTCGCGCTGCCGCCGGCCGAGCTCGCGGTGCACCCGACGGCGGGCGACGAACGCGCGGCCGGCGAGCACCGGCTGTTCCTGATGTGTCACGACATCCGCCGCACCGCTGCCGATCTCGAGGCGCGCGGAGTCGAGCTGGCGTCGCCGGTGACCGAGACGGGCTTCGGGCTGCTCACCTCGGTGCAAGTCCCGGGCGCGGGCGAGCTCGGCCTCTACCAGCCGACGCACCGCAGTCCGCTTCAGGCCTTCGGCTGACTCGGCGGCGGGATCGCGCCCTGCGCCGCCGGCAGGATCAGCACCTCGCTGACGTCGACGTGCTCGGGCTGGTCGAGCGCCCACATGACCGCGCCGGCGACGTCGTCCGCCTCGAGGCGGCCCTCGCCGGGGGTGTCGAAGAAGGGCGTGTCGACGGCTCCTGGCTCGATCAGCGTGACCCGGATGCGGGCGTTGCCGTGCGTCTCGCGGAGCTCGGCGCGCAGGCTCTGGCCGATGCCGGTGACGGCCCACTTGGTGGCCGAGTAGAGCGAGCCCGGGAGCGACCGCCGGCCGGCGATCGAGCTCGTGAGCACGTAGTGGCCGGTGCCGCGCTCGAGCAGGTGAGCCAGCGTTGCCCTGATCGTGTACGCGATCCCGAGGACGTTCGTCAGCACCATCGCGCGCCAGTGCTCCGGCGACTCGTTCAGGAAGCCGCGGGTGGCGCCGAACCCGGCGTTCGCGAAGACGACGTCGATGCGCCCGAACCGGTCGAACGCTGCGGCCGCCAGCGCCTCGACCTGATCCCACTCCGCCACGTCGCACGCGACGGCGAGCGCGTTGTCCGCGCCCAGCTCGCCGGCGAGCGCCTCGAGCGCCTCCTTCCGCCGCGCGGCCAGCACGACCCGGTCGCCGGCGGCGACGGCCCGGCGGGCGGTGGCTGCGCCGATCCCGGTCGAGGCGCCGGTGATGAGGACGACCCGTGAAGAGCCGGTGCCTGGCACCGGTTATTCACGCACCTTGGCCTGCGCGGCCGAGAGGACTTCGCCCACGCGGGCGTCGAGCGTATTCGCGTGGTAGAGCGCGACCGCCTCGGGCGTCTCCAGGCGGCGCCCCTCGATGGGGCCGTGGTGGCCGGCGACGGCGTTCAGGAGCGGCAGGAGCACGTCGTCGGCGAGGCCCGACTCGCGTGCCGCCGCGTCGATCATGCGCACGCCGGCGAGGACGTGCCCGAGCAATCGCCCCTGCTCGGAGACGGCGATGGTGACGCCGGGCCGGAACGTCTCGGTGCGACCCGCGTCGTGCAGGAGCGCGGCGGTGACGAGGATGTCCGAGTTCAGGCGCGGGTGCAGCTGGGCCGCCTCGCGGCAGAGCGTCGCCACGGCCACGGTGTGCTCCAAGAGGCCCCCGGCGTAGTCGTGGTGCGTCTCGGACGCCGGTGCCGAGCGCAGCCGGTCGCGGAACCGCGCGTCGGTCAGGAACCGTTCGAGCAGCCCGCGCAGCCCGGTGTGTGCGACCTCGCCGGCCAGGAACTCCACGAACCCGTCCAGCGTCTCGGCGTCGCGGCGGGCGCCGGGGACGAGGTCGAGCGGGTCGCCGGCCTCGATCTTCTCCAGGTCGCGGACGGCGATCTGAAGCCGCCCGCCGTAGCTCTCGACCCGCCCCAGCACGCGGACGGTGTCGCCCTGGTCGAAGCGCGCGCCGAGCAGGTTGACGTCGTTCCAGACGACTCCGGGCACGCGGCCGGTGCGATCGGCGAGCTCCATGGAGAGAAAGGGGTCGCCGTTGCGGGTGTGGCGGCGCTGCTTGCGCTGGACGGCGAACGTGGCGTCGACGAGCGTCCCCTCGCTCAGATCGGCCACGTAGGTGTCGCCCGCCATCGCGCGACACTTTATCGGCCGGAGGACCGGGAGGCCGGGCGGAAACGGGGTCAGACCCCGAACGGCGGCCGTTGCAGTTTTGTGGCAGTTCCGTACGGGGTCTGACCCCATGCCGGCAACCCATGCCGGCGACCCACGCCGGCAACCCACGCGGCGACCCACGCCGGCGTGCGGGCGGGCGCCGACACCCGCCGTTCTAGTATCCCGCGGATGGCATCCGAGCCGGTGACGCGCGCGGCCCTGCGCCCACTGCGGGCGCTCCGCTACGACCCCGCCCGCGTCCGCCTCGACGAGGTCGTCGTCCCGCCGTACGACGTGATCCCGCCGGCCGACCGCGACCGCTACGCCGCGGCCAGCGAGTACTCGGCCATCCATCTGGTGCTGCCCGAGTCGCCCAGCCGCGCCGGTCGGCTCCTATACGAGTGGCGCCAGCGCGGCATCCTCGTCCAGGACGAGCAGCCGGCCGTGTGGTGGCACGTCCAGGACTACGTCGGCCCCGACGGCGTCGAGGGCAGCCGGTCGGGCTTCCTCTCGGCCGTGCGCCTGTCGGACTACTCCGACGGCCGGGTGCGGCCGCACGAGCAGACGCACGCCACCGCCCGGGCCGGCCGGCTCGAGCTGATGCGCGCGACCTCGGCGAACCTTTCGCCGGTCTTCGGGCTCTACGACGACCCCTCCTCGGCTCCACGCGAGGCGCTCGTGCCGCACGTCTCGGGCGACCCGGCGATGGAGGTGCGGGACGGCGACGGCACCACGCACCGCTTCTGGCCCGTCACCGACACCGGCGCAATCGCCGCCGTCCAGGAGGCGATGGCCGACCAGACCATCATCATCGCGGACGGCCACCACCGCTACGAGACGGCGCTGGCCTTCCGCGACGAGCGCCGCGTCCGCGACGGCGACCCCGGCGGCGACCAGCCCTACGACTTCATGCTCATGCACCTCGTGAACCTCGAGGGCGAGGGGCTCGAGATCTACCCCACCCACCGCGTCGTCGTGGGCCGGCGCGAGGTGACCGACGAGGTGCTGCACGCCTTCGACGTGAGCGAGGTGGAGGCGCCTCCGGCCCAGGTCGAGGACGCGCTGCGGCTCGTGCCAGCCGACACCGTGGCGTTCGCCGTGTGGCGGGGCGCCGACCGGCCGGCGCTCCTGTGCAAGCTGCGCGACCGGGCCGCGGTCGGGATGGCGATGATGGGGACGCCCGCGCCGCTGCGCTCGATCGACTCCGCGGTGCTCGAGGCGGTCGTCTTGGCGCCGCTTCTGGGGCTGCTCGACCCGGCCCAGTTCGCGACCACGGAGTCGATCCAGTACGTCCGCGACGTCGGCACCGCCACCGCCCTCGTCGACCAGGGCGAGGCGTCGGCCGCGTTCCTGCTACGCCCCCCGACCGTCGACCAGGTACGCACCGTCGCGGCCGCCGGGACGGTCATGCCGCAGAAGTCGACGTACTTCTTCCCCAAGCTCTACTGCGGCTTCCTGTTCAATCCGCTGGACGCGTGATGCGGCAGGCGTGGCTCGAGTTCTGCCGCCGTGTGGCCGCGGACGTCGAGGTCGCGCTCGCCGACCTTCCCACGCGCGACGACCGCGAGCCCGTCGTGGGCCGGGGCAGCGGCGGGGACGACACCACCGTGATGGACGAGCGGGCCGAGGAGGCGGCAGTGGCCCAGCTCGAGGCTCTGCACGCGCGCGGCATCGACTTCCGGCTGGTGTCCGAGGAGCTCGGCGAGCGCACCTTCGGGTCGGGGGCGAGTCCCTGGGTCGTGATCGTCGACCCGATCGACGGGTCGCTGAACGCGAAGCGGCGGCTGCCCTTCTACTGCCTCTCGATCGCCTTCGCGGACGGGCCGACGATCGAGGACGTCCGGTTCGGCTACGTGCGCGACTTCGGCAGCGGCGAGGAATGGGTCGCGGAGGCCGGCGAGGGCGCGACCGTCAACGGCCGGCCGCTGGGCGGCATCCGTCCCAAGGAGCGGTTCGGGATCGTCGACTTCGAGGCCACGAACGCGTCGCTGGTCGCGGCGGCCGCCGCGCGCCTGGACGGGAACGTCGGCCGGATCCGGGTGATGGGGGCGCTCGCGCTGGCGCTGTGCCAGCTCGCCGACGGGCGCGTCGACGCCGTCGCGACGCTGAAGCCCTCCCGGTCGGTCGACCTGGCCGCGGCATGGCTGATCGTGCGCGAGGCCGGCGCCGACATGCTGCTGGTCGACGAGCCGGCGCTCCCGCTCGACCTGCGCTCGCGCACCCGGGCCACGGCCGCCCGCAACCGGGAGTGGTCGACACGCCTGGCCGAGCTCGTGTATGCCGGCGAGCCCGCATAGGGCATTCTCTACACTGCGAACATGGTCTCCGAGGCTGGCATCCGCGAGGCGCTCGCCGGGGTCATCGACCCGGAGCTGCGCCGGAGCGTCGTCGAGCTCGACATGGTGCGCTCCGTGGACGTGCGCGCGAGCCACGTCGACGTCACGATCGCCCTGACCGTCGCCGGCTGCCCGATGAAGGCCGACCTCGAGTCACAGGTCCGGGGCCGCGTCGGCGCCGTGGACGGTGTCGAGTCGGTCGGCGTGAGCTTCGACGTCATGACGCCGGAGCAGCGCACCGCGCTGCGCGAGCGCCTGCACCCGGGCGGGGACGGCGGCAAGCCGCTCGCAATCTCGAAGCGCACGCGGGTCGTCGCCGTCGCCTCCGGCAAGGGCGGCGTCGGCAAGTCGACCGTGACCGCCAACCTCGCTGCCGCGCTGGCGGCCGGCGGGGCCGAGGTGGGCGTCGTCGACGCGGACATCTACGGCTACTCCATCCCCCGCATGCTGGGCATCACGCGGCGGCCGGTGGTCGTCGAGGGCATGATCGTGCCGCCGGTGAACCACGGCCTGCGGATCATGTCCATCGGGTTCTTCCTCGAGCCCGACCAGGCGGTCGTCTGGCGCGGGCCGATGCTGCACAAGGCGCTCGAGCAGTTCCTGACCGACGTCCACTGGGGCGAGCTCGACTACCTGATCGTCGACATGCCGCCCGGCACCGGCGACGTCTCGATCTCGCTCGGCCAGCTGCTGCCGTCGCCCGACGTCCTGATCGTGACGACGCCCCAGGCCGCCGCCCAGCAGGTGGCGGAGCGCTCCGCCGAGGTGGCGGGCAAGACCGGGATGCACGTCGCCGGCGTCATCGAGAACATGAGCTATCTGGTGTGCCCGTGCTGCGGGGAGCGCTCGCACGTGTTCGGCCAGGGCGGCGGGCGCGCGCTGGCCGGCCGCCTGGGCGTCCAGCTGCTGGGCGAGATCCCGCGGGACGAGCCCCTGCGGCTGGCCGCGGACGCCGGCCGGCCGCTCGTGCTC
>JBKPMQ010000065.1:0-4979 GCA_046732235.1 Actinomycetota bacterium | reverse complement strand
CGCGAGTGGATCACGCTGCCCGACACGACCCCGGCGTTCGACGTGTACTACGACATGAAGCGCGTGTGGAGCCCCGAGAGCCTCGACCGCCTGGCGGTGCTCGACGGCGCCGCCCCTTCCGCGGACTAGCCGAGGGCCAGTCCCACCCAGCGCGCGCTGTTCTGCCTCGCGGTCGCGGCACTCGTCCTGCTGGTGACGCTCGGCTGGATCGAGCTGAACGCGCGCGACAAACGACGTAAGCGTTCCGGCCCGCCCGCGCGTTAACCGGCTGTGCTCCCGGCCCGTCAACGCGAGGCGGTCGTGCTGCGGGTCTTCCTCGACCTGGACATCGAGACGACGGCCGCCCTGCACGTCCGCCCCGGAGCCGTACGGCCTCTCGCGGGTCGTGTCGCTCAGCACCGGCAGACGGCAGACCATCACGATCGATCCGAAGGCCATCCCGGCGGGCATGGAGCTTAGCGTCGGCCGCTTCCACCTCCGGCGCCACGTCCAGCTCGTCGACATGGTGCTGATCAGGACCCGCTCCTACAGCTGCACGACCTCGGTGCCCACGGATCGACCCGCCGGCCGGCCTGGACAGGCGGTGGGATTCGTGCTGATTCCCGCCGGCGACAAGCCACGGGTGAGCCAGCGGAGCGCGTCGACGAACGAGTCGGCGCGCTCCGCTCCGCCGTCAGTCAACCTCCCGACACGAGCCGCTCGACGTCACACACGACCCCGCAGCGACGAGATGCCGGCGCTCGCCGCGGTCAGTAGCGCAAGTCCCCCGGCCGCGTAGGTAGCGCGGCGGATCCGCTTCTGGCGGAGTCGTGCGGCGACCTCGGGCTCGAGCGAGTCGATGAGTCCACGAATCTTCTGGCGGGGGTTCGTGGCCACCTCCCGCTCGAGCGAGTCGATGAACTTCAGAAGTCGCTGGGATTTACTCCGGCGAGGCCTCATCTCACAGCCCCTGCTCGTGAGGCGCGTGACGCCGCCCGGATCGCAGTGATGAGCTCGTCCTTCCCCATCTTGGTGCGTCCCTCGATGCCGATGGTGGACGCGAGCTCCATGAGATCCGACTTCGAGTACTCCTGGAGGTCACCGTCGATCGTGACATGTCCGGTGTCGGCGGCGGTCTGCCGCGCCGCCGCTTCGGACTGCCCGCGCGCCTCCTCGGCGCGGCTCACGCGGACTTCGGCCTGACGGGCCTGCTGCTCCGCCTGACGCGCCTGCTGCTCCGCCTGACGGGCCTGCTGCTCGGCGTCCCGCGCGAACTGTTGCGCATTGCGTTGCGCCTGCTCGGCGGCGATGTGGGCTGCCTCGGCGGCCTCCTCGGCCAACTCCTTCGCCTCCAGCATCGCCTCACGAGCCTCCTGTGCGAGTTGCTCGGCGCGCTCCTTCGCCTCCTCGGCTTCGCGCTGGACGGGCTCGCTCTCCGCTTCGACCTCCTCGTAGACCTCCTGCCGCTGCTCCTCAGCTTCCTCCGCCGCGGCGAGGCGTTCCTGCTTCACCAGCTCCTCGGCGTCCCGCTCGGCCTGCTTCAAGAGCTCGTCGGCGTCTCGCTCGGCCCGCTTGATGCGTTGCTCCAACTCCCGCTGCGTCTCGCGGTTCACCTGCTTGATGCGCGCACGCCCACGCTGGGTCACCTCGAGTGCGTGGTCGGAAAGTTCCTTCGCCTCCTGCGCGGCCTGCACGGCGTGTTCGTCAGCCTCACGCGCACGCTCGGCGGCGTCCTCGGCGCGCTTCATCTGTAACTGGATGGAGTCTTCTCCGAACGGATCGGCCGTGCCAATCGATCCGCGCACCTGCGAAATGGCCCACTCCGCATTCGACGGCATATCACGAAGGCCCCTTCGAGCCCGCTCCAGTAGTGACATCTCAACCCTCCTCAGACGACGACGGAAGGTTCCACTTCCCCGCAATCGAGAAAGCAAACCTGCCCGGTCCATGAGCTGCGGCTGGAAATTGGTAACGTCCTGCGGGGCCGCCTGTATGGCCTCGAACGCGCACGCTGGGAGCCGCCCCACGCGGGGCCGTCCAGCACCCGGCGGTGGGACGGCAACGAGGACTCGCCGAACGTTCCCGGGCTGGCGAAACGCGTAAAGCTGCGTTCGGCTCCGGTCTCCCGATTGGTTTTCGGGCCCCGCCCGGTCCCACCACCGAACGCCACCGAAGGAGATTCCATGTCCGCGACGGTCCTCGATATGTCCATGTCCCTCGACGGGTTCATCGCCGGCCCCAACGAGACGCGCGACCACGGCCTGGGCGACGGCGGGATGCGCCTGCACGAGTGGGTGTTTGCGGGCTCCGGCTCCGGCCCCAGGGACGCGAGCCCGGGAGGGGTCAACGGCCGGGTGTTCGACGAGCTCATGGCGACGGGTGCGGTCGTCGCCGGCCGGGGCACGGTCGAGCCGGCCGGCTACTGGCGCGGCGACCACCACGACGGGGTGCCCATCCTCATCCTCAGCCGGCACGAGCCGCCCCCCGAGGCCCGCCAGTGGCCGCTCGTCACCTTCGTGGACGACGTGGCGACCGCGATGAGCCGGGCCAGGGAGGCCGCCGGCGAGAAGAACGTCCTCGTCCACGGCGCCGGGGTCGCGCAGCTCGCGCTGGCAGCCGATGTCCTCGACGAGCTGGAACTGCACGTCATCCCGGTGCTCTTCGGCCAGGGCCGGCGCCTGTTCGAGGGTCTCCCCGCCGAGCAGATCGAGCTCGAGCGCACCCGCGTCCTCGAGGGTGAGCGCGGCGTCACCCACGTGCACTACCGCGTCCGCCGCTGAGCGTCGCTACCCGAACAGCGGCCGCAGATGGTCGTTCAGGAACACGCCGTCGGGGTCGAGCCGTCGGCGGATCTCGATGAACGCCTCGGCCCGGGGATACCGGCCGCGGAGCTGCTCCGGCGTCAGGAAGTGGAGCTTGCCCCAGTGCACGCGCGCGTCGTACTCGCCGAGCAGCGCGTCCACCCGGCGCAGGTAATCCCAGTAGTGGGTCCCGGGCTGTCCGGAGACGCTCAGGACGAGCGTCGGCATCTCGAACTGCGGGGAGAGATACGCGCTCTCGCCGGCGACCGTCCGCAGCTCGAGCGGGAAGACCGCGTCCGGCTGGGACGCGAGCATCAGCTCCCGCATCGCGGCGGCCGCCTCCTTCGCCCGGTCGAGGTGGACGTAGTACTCGAGCTCGTGGAAGTTCGGCTCGAGGCCGTCGAGCGGGTACAGGCGGTAGCCGCGATCGACGCGGCCGGGCTCCGCCGGGACATCGTCTGCGACCTCATCGAGCGTCTTCACCCAGACCATGTCCCGGCCGAGCGCGGCGCCGTCCACCTCCAGGCCGTACAGCGCACCCGACTCCGGCGCCGGGCACCAGAAGCACGAGAAGTGCCGGTGCCGCGCGATCCGGTCGTCCCACTCGTCGAGGAGCCGGTGGAAGCTCCACTCCTCGATGCGCTGGGCGAGGCGATACCGCGGCACGACCTCGATCTCGACCTCGGTCATGACGCCGAGCATGCCGAGCGACACCTGGGCGGCGGCGAGCAGGTCGGGCGCCGACTCGTCGATCGCCACCACCTCCCCCGTCCCATCGACCAGCCGGCATCCGCGCATCGACGCCGAGAAGCTCTGCAGCATGACGCCCGAGCCGTGCGTCGCCGTGCCGATCGCCCCGGCGATTCCCTGGGTATCGATGTCGCCCTGGTTCGCGAGGGCGAGGCCCTCGTCCCACAGGGGCTCCCCGAACGCGCCGATCGCGGTTCCCGGCAGCGCCCGCACCCTGCGCGCGGCGGGGTCGACGTGCGTGATCCCGCCCAGATTTGCGAGGTCGATCAGCGTCCCGTCGGTCAGGTGCACCGGCGAGAACGAATGCCCGGTGGCGACGACACGCACGTTCTGGCCGGCGGCGATCGCATCCCGCACCGCGGCCTGCACCTCCGCCTCGCTCGACGGGGAGACCCGGCGCGCCGGCGTGCAGCGCTGGTTCCCCACCCAGTTCACGAAGGTCGCGCCCATATGCCCGAGCGAATCTACCGCGTCCGCCGGTGAGCGTCGCTACCCTCAAGGGCCATGAACGGCACCTCCGCATCGGAGCAGATCGACCAGCGCATCGCCGAGCTCGGCGACTGGCGCGGAGAGACGCTGAGCGAGATCCGCAGCCTCATCAGGGAGGCAGATCCGGACGTCGTCGAGGAGTGGAAGTGGGCCAAGGCGACAAACCCGGGCACGCCGGTCTGGTCGCACGACGGGCTCATCTGCACCGGCGAGTCGTACAAGGCCGTGGTGAAGCTGACCTTCTTGAAGGGCGCGTCGCTGGCCGATCCGGCGGGGCTCTTCAACTCGAGCCTCGAGGGGAACACGCGGCGCGCGATCGACATCCGCGAGGGCGAACACCTCGACGCGGACGCGTTCAAGGCGCTCGTGCGGGCCGCGGTCGACCTCAACACGGGCCGCTGAGCGCCCGGCGGGGCGTCCTCGTCGGCTACAGCGTACCTGGCTATCGTGGCGCGATCGACGCGGCGGTCCCCAGTCTCTCGAGCGAGATCCTCACCCGCGCCGCCGGGATCGGCGTCGCGGTCGGTGTGTACGGGATCTCGTTCGGCGTGCTCGCGGTCGTGAGCGGGCTCAGCCCCGCCCAGGCGTGCGTCATGTCGATGCTGGTCTTCACCGGCGCCTCGCAGTTCCGTTCGTCGGCGTGCTGACGGGCGGCGGCGGAGCGCTCGCTGCGATGGGCCCGGCGGTCATGCTGGCGCTGCGCAACGCCGCCTACGGGCTGTCGCTCGCGTCGATCCTGCCGCCGCGGCTGCGCGACCGCGCCCTCGCCGCGCATCTCGTGATCGACGAGACCACCGCCATGGCGCGGGCGCAGTCCGACCCGGACACCGCCCGGCGCGCGTTCCTCGCCACCGGCGTGAGCGTCTGGGTGTTCTGGAACCTGGGCACCCTCGTCGGCGCGCTCGCCCTGGTGCCGTTCGCCCCCGCGGGTGTGCCGGTCGTCGCGGCGCTCGCCGGCGT
>JBKPMQ010000064.1:0-5253 GCA_046732235.1 Actinomycetota bacterium | reverse complement strand
GGTTCATGAACGGGGCCACCCGCGGCTTCCCGATGATGTGGCCGTAGCCCTGGCTGCCCATCCAGATCCAGACGACGTGCTTGATCTTCGCCGCCTGGCCCTGCTTCGTGCCGCACGTCGGTGCCGCGGTCGGCGTGTTCGACGTCGGCGGCTGCGTCACGATCGGCGGCGCGTGCGGGGCCGTGTGCTGCGTCGGGCCGTTGCGGCTCGCGACGAATCCGATCAGGACCGCGACGACGACGGCGCCCGGGAGTACCCATCTCCACATCATCCCAGTGTACGTGTGCCTCGTTGCAGGGGAATAGGCGCTGGGCGATCTGTCCGGCCGCTTTGTGACGACTTGCGAATTTTGTTGAGGGCCTTTGTAAAGGGGATCGACGCGCGCCCGCCGCCCCGCTAGCGTGGGACGCGAAGTGGGTGCTCACGAGGACGTCGTGTTCGCGCAGGTGCGCTTCAACGTGTTCCGTCCCGATCGATGGGTGACGGTGGCCGCCGGCACCTCCGAGGACGTCGCTCGCTCCGCGTCGGCCGGCCTGTACGGCGCCGTCGTCTCGCCGATGGGCGACACGCCCTACCGTGTGCGCGTGCACACGCCGCGGGACGAGAGCGAGCGGGCGAAGGGCATGGCCGACATCGCGGTCACGTCCGCCTGGGGCAAGATGCCCGCCCCCCACTGACGCCCTCGCCTCCACAGCACAGGTGACCCTAGGTCGCGAAGGGAAGCCCGCGGCGAGGTATGCGTAAGCGTTCGCCCGGCCCTTCGGTAAGGATTCGGAGAGGTGCCGCGGGCACCGCTATCGTGGGCTCGTGAACGCCACTGCGCAGCGCGTGCTGGTCGTCGAGGACGACGCCGCGATCGCCCGCGTGCTCGAGCTCGAGCTGGGGGAGGCCGGATACCGGGTCGAGGTTGCGCCGGCCGGATCGGATGGTCTCGCGGCGATGGAGCGCGACCGCCCCGATCTGGTCGTCCTGGACGTGCGCCTGCCCGACATGGACGGGCTCAGCGTGTGCCGGCGGGCGCGCCGCTCGGGGCACGACATGCCGATCCTGATGCTGACGGCCCTCGACCGCGTGGGCGACCGCGTGGTCGGGCTCGACGCGGGGGCCGACGACTACCTGGCGAAGCCCTTCGCGATCGAGGAGCTGCTCGCCCGCCTACGCGCCCTCAGCCGTCGCGCCGGAAGCGACCAGACGACGCTCGAGGCCGGGCCGGTGCGGCTCGATCTCGAGTCGCGCGAGGTGAGCGTCGACGGCGCCCCGGTCGAGCTCACGGCCCGGGAGTTCGACCTGCTCGCGTTCCTCATGCACGCCCCGGGCCGCGTCTTCACCCGCGAGCAGATCTACGAGGGCGTGTGGGGGTTCAGCTACCTGGGCGAGAGCAAGGTGATCGACTTCTTCGTGTCGGCGCTGCGGCGGAAGCTTGACACGTCCGCCGACGGGTCGATCATCCGCACGGTGCGCGGCGTCGGGTACACGATTCGCCGGTGAGCGTCCGCCTCCGCCTGGCGGCCTGGTTCGTGCTCGTGATGGCGGTGCTGGTGGTGGCCACCTCGGCGATCACGTACGCCATCGTCCGCTCCGACCTGCGCGGCGAGGCGCACCGCTCGGCGAAGCGGCTGGCGCGGACGGCGGCCAGGGGAGAGCCGAACGAGCTGCGGCTCGACGGGATGGCCGCGCCCGGCGACCGGATCTGGCTCACGGGGCCGGACGGCGTCGTCGTCAACTCGACGACCGGCGCGCCCGGGCACACGCTCGCCGGCGTGCGCCGCGCGGTCGAGAACGCGCCGTCGGGGTCGACCAGCGCCCGTGTCACCCGGGAAGACGGGGGGCAGGCGATCGTGCTGCTCGCGAACCACGGCGTCGCCTCGACCCTCGACACGCTGCTTCGCACCCTCGTCGCGGTCGGCATCGGCATCCTCGTCGCGGCCGGCCTCATGGGAGCGTTCCTGGCCCGGCGGGCGCTGCGCCCGGTCGACCGCATGCGCCAGCAGGTCGACGACATCCCGGGCGACGCCCTCGACCGCCGCATCACGGAGGGGCGGCCCGACGAGCTGGGCCGGCTGGCGCACGCGTTCAACCGGCTGCTCGAGCGGGCCGAGCATGCCGCCGAACAGCAGCAGCGGTTCGTGGCCGACGCCTCGCACGAGCTGAAGACGCCGCTCACGGCCCTGCAGGGCCATGCCCGGATCCTGGCCCGCTCGGTCGACCGGAAGGAGTGGGACCTCGTGCAGGAATCCGCCGCGGTCGTCGCCCACGAAACCCACCGCGTCTCGGCGACGGTGGCCGAGCTGCTTTCGCTGGCCGAAGCCGGTAGCCCGGCCTTGCGGACGGTGCCGGTGCGGCTCGACGTCGTCGTGGCCGAGGCCTGCGACGAGATGCGCGCCATCGACCCCGAACGGCCCCTCGAGGCATCGCTCGCGCCGACCACCGTCTCCGGCGACGAGCGCCGGCTGGGCGAGCTCGTGCGCGTGCTGGTAGACAACGCGCTCAAGTACAGCCCGCCCGGCTCGCCCGTGACCGTCTCGGTGAGCGACGTCGCCGGGCCGACGCTGACGGTGACCGACCGCGGCCGCGGCCTCACGCCCCGGGATCGCGAGCGCGCGTTCGACCGTTTCTATCGCGGCTCGGCGTCGGCGGGCGTCTCGGGAAGCGGGCTCGGCCTGGCCATCGCGCAGGCGATCTGCGACCGCCACCGGGCCGTGCTCACACTCGAGCCCGCCACGGGCGGCGGGACGCTGGCGGCGGTGCGGTTCCCGCCCGCACGGCCGGGGTGACCGTCAGGCGCCGGTTGCCGGGCCCCCGGCCGCCAGGCCCGCGACGAACCAGACCAGCAGGACGGCCGGGACGAGGATCAAGAGTCCGAACGGGCCGAGCAGGAACACGCCGATGACCACGATCACGACCGCGACGGCGATGGCGACCCAGAGGAGCGCACGGCCGGTGGTCTTGGCGGCTCTGACGACGGGCTCGTCTTCGGCCGGCTGGGTCTGGCGCTCGTTCTCGCGGGGTATCTGGTCGCGTGTCATGCGGTGGCCCTACCCGGCCTCCGCGATCGCGAAACGGTCGAGCGGGGGTGTAGCCTGCACGCGTGCCTGGTTAACGCCTTGCCGAACCGTCACGCGTCGCCCGGAGGCTGCAGCGTCTTGGTGGCGGCGCTCGTGCGCCCCCTGGCGCCGAGCGGGCGGCGCCCGCGAGCGGGCTGGCGTGCGCTGTCGAGCCTCTGCGCACACCGCCCGGCACGACGTTACCAGTTCCCACCTGCAGCCTGTCGCCCGGCAGGTTTGTTTTCTCGGTTGCGGGGAAGTGGAGTCTTCCGTCGTTGTCTCTAGGAGGGTGGAGATGTCGCTACTGGAGCGGGCTCGAAGGGGCCTTACCGAGATGCCGTCGAATGCGGAGTGGGCCGTTTCGCAAGTGCGAGAATCGAGCCGGTCAGTGGGCGCCGTCGCCGAGGGTGCGGTGTCAAAAGCCCGAACTCAGAGCCGTCGGTTCAGCGAGGCCTGGGGGGACGCCCTTCCGTTCGGAGAAGACTCGATCCAGCTTCGGATGACGCGGGCCGAGGACGCCGCCGTGCGCGCGCGTGAGGCCGAGGAACAGGCGGCGCAGGCCGCGCAGGAGGCGGAGGAGCGTTCCGACCACGCCCTCGAAGTGACCCAGCGTGGGCGTGCGCGCATCAAGCAGGTAAACCGCGACACGCAGCGGGAGTTGGAGCGACGCATCAAGCAGGCGGAGCGAGACGCCGAGGAGCTGGTGAAGCGGGAACGCGTCGCAGCGGCGGAGGAAGCCGAGCAGCAGCGGCGGGAGGCGTACGAGGAAATCGAAGCGGAGAGCGAGCCCGCCCAGCGCGAAGCCGAGGAGGCGAAGCAACGGGCCGAGGGTCTCCTACGGGAGGCTCGTGAGGCGATGCTCGAGGCGAAGCGGTTGGCACAGGAGGCCGCCGAGGCAGCCCACATCGCTGCCGAGCAGGCGCAACGCAATGCGCAGCAGTTCGCGCGGGACGCGGAGCAGCAGGGCCGCCTGGCGCAAGTCCGCGTGAGCCGCGCCGAGGAGGTGCGCGGGCGGTCGGAGGCGGCGGCGCGACAGACCGCCGCCGAGACGGGCGGTGTCAAGCCAAACGGCGATCTTCAGGATTACACGAAGTCGGATCTCATGGAGCTTGCGTCCACCATCGGCATCGAGGGACGCACCAAGATGGCGAAGGACGAGCTCATCAGCGCGATCCGGGCGGCGTCACGCGCATCACGATCACGATCAGGGGTATGAGATGAGGCCTCGCCAGAGTAAGTCCCAGCAACTTCTCAAATTCATCGACTCGCTCGAGCCGGAGGCGGCCGCAAGACCCCTCCACAAGAAGACCGGCCACAAGAAGATCCGCCGGGCCACCTACGCGGCCGGGGGACTTGCGCTACTGACCGCGGCGAGCGCCGGCATCTCGTCGCTGCGGGATCGTCTGGAGGCGTCGGGCGACTCCTGACGGCGGGGTGGCAGGACCCGAACCGCCGCAACGAGTGCTTCAACGCAGACCGCCCCCGGGAGGAATTCGAACCTCCGTCGAAGGGTGTCACCGTCCGCGGCCCAGCGCCGCTCACGGATGGTCGGCCTCGGACGATTCCGGTGTGCTGTCTCCCACCGGCGGCGGGGGCGGACGTGGCAGATTCGTCAGCGCCGCCGCCAGCGCCGCCGCTGCACCTTCCTGGGAGCGAACCGGGCGCCGGCCCCATGCGGCGAGCCCTGCAGCTGCTAGCAGAGACACTCCTGCGACCGCGACGGCGACCAGCCACCAGCGAGCGTGGCCCCCGCGAGCACCTTCCGCAGGGGACGGCGCGCGCGTAGCGGCGCTCGATTGGGGCTGCGCCGGCTGAGGTCGGCGCTGCTTGGGGTGATGCTGCTTCGCCGCCGTTTCTTGAGCCCTGAGCTGCGGCCCGAGCGGGAACTGCGACCACAGCCGCTGCACGCCACCGTGGTCATTGGCCCGGGCACCGGCGACGGCGATCCCAGTCGGACATGCGAGGAGCACGGCAAGGGCGGCAGCGGCACAGCGTACGTGTCCGTGGACGGCCATCGTGAGCGATCCGAGCGATTCCCACTTTACCAGTTCGAGCCAACTCCGGAACGTGTGCAAACCTGCGGGCCGGGGGTATCCCGAGCGCCACTGATGTAGCACGATCGGCGTGGTTGAGCCATGCGCCCGGGAGGAATCGAACCTCCGACAAGAAGATTCGAAGTCTGCTGCTCTAACCCCTGAGCTACTGGCGC
>JBKPMQ010000063.1:0-7450 GCA_046732235.1 Actinomycetota bacterium | reverse complement strand
CAGCCGGCCGTAGGCGCGCGCCCGGCGGCCGGAGACGACCGCCGCAGCCAGGACGCCGTCGTCGACCGCCCCGATCGCCGACAGCCGCTCGAGGACGGTCGATGCGGCCTCCTCGGAGAGGCCCCACTCCCCCATCCTGCGCGCGAGCTCGGCCCGGGATCGCGGGCGGACGGCGATCAGGCCCAGCGCCCGCCGCTCGGCGGCGTCCGCCCGCCCTGCCTCGCGGAGGGCTGCGCAGGTGTGCGGGTCGAGCTCCTCACCGACCGCGAGTCGGTGCTCGGCGAGCCGGCGGTCGTGCACCCGGACGCGCTCACCCGACGCCAGCAGCACCTCGACCGTCGGGTCGCCCGGGCGCGGCCGGCGCAGCCCGGCGACCGTCTCCGCGGAGCCGGGCTGAACCTCCATCGCGACTGCTACTCGACCGGGGACAGGGAGGCGCCGTTCGACCTGGCGGCCTCGTCGCCCGCCCCGGCGTCGCCGGACGTCGGCAGCTTGACCGGCGCCGCATCCGCACCCTTGCGGGTCGGGACGACGGTGTCGGGCACGGCTGCCTGGATGCCCTCGAGCAGCTTCGCCGTCACGTCGGGATGCTCGACCAGGAACGCCTTCACGTTCGTGCGCCCCTGCCCGAGCCGCTCCTCGCCGAACGAGAAGTACGAGCCGGACTTCTGGATCAGCTTGTGGTCGAGCGCGACGTCGAGCACCGAGCCCTCCCAGGAGATGCCCTCGCCGTAGGCGATGTCGAACTCGGCCTGCTTGAACGGCGGCGCGACCTTGTTCTTCACGACCTTGACCCGCACGCGGTTACCGACGGCCTCGGTGCCCTCCTTGAGCGTCTCGATGCGGCGGATGTCGAGCCGCACCGACGAGTAGAACTTGAGCGCCCGGCCGCCCGGCGTCGTCTCCGGCGACCCGAACATGACGCCGATCTTCTCGCGCAGCTGGTTCGTGAAGATGCAGATCGTGCCGGTACGGTTGAGCGTACCGGCGATCTTGCGCAGCGCCTGGCTCATGAGCCGGGCCTGCAGGCCGACGTGCGAGTCGCCCATCTCGCCCTCGATCTCGGCTCGCGGCACGAGCGCCGCGACCGAGTCGATCACGAGCACGTCGAGCGCGCCCGATCGGATGAGGAGCTCGGCGATCTCGAGCGCCTGCTCGCCGTTGTCGGGCTGGCTCAGGAGCAGGTCGTCGACGTTCACGCCGATGCGGCGCGCGTACGTCGGGTCCATGGCGTGCTCGGCGTCGATGAACGCCGCCAGGCCGCCGGTGCGCTGGGCCTCGGCGATGACGTGATAGCAGAGCGTCGTCTTCCCCGATGACTCGGGGCCGAACACCTCGCACACGCGGCCGCGCGGGAGGCCGCCGATGCCCAGGGCGAGATCGAGCGACAGCGCGCCCGTCGACACCGCGTCGATCGATACCGTCGGGGCGTCGCCCATCTTCATGACCGCGCCCTTGCCGAACTGGCGCTCGATCTGGCTGACCGCTGCCTCGAGTGCTTGCTCTCGCTCCATGCGTCTCTCCACCTTCCTCCGGGCGCATCCCCACGACGCGCCTTCGTATTGTCGCAGCCGTGCCCGACGACGACGGGCTCACGAACAGATGTTCGGGTATCCTAGAGGCGCGGTCGGACGCGGTTCAAGGCCGCGCGTGTGCCGAGGCGGTCACGACATGTGCGCGCAGGAGCTGCAGGGCGCCGACGGTGGCCCGCGCGCGGACGATGGCGCGGTCGCCCGGCCACTCCATCCGCCTGCCCTCGCCGCCCGCCGGGGAGGCGACGTGCACGTACACGAGGCCGACGGGCTTCTCGGAGCTGCCGCCGCCAGGGCCGGCGATGCCCGTCACCGAGACGGCGACGTCGGCTCCGAGCCGCTCGCGCGCGCCCTCGGCCATCGCCTCCGCCACCTCGGCGCTCACGGCCCCGTGGGCCTCGAGCAGCTCGGCGGGGATGCCCAGCAGCGACATCTTGAGCTCGTTCGAGTAGACGACTGCGCCGCCGGCGAAGGCGTCGGAGCTGCCCGCGATGTCGGTGAGCTTGCCCGCCACCATTCCGCCGGTGCACGACTCGGCGGTGACCGCCGTCCAGCCCCGCTCGCGCAGAAGGTCGAGCACCACCTCGGCCAGCGGCCGCTCGTCCGTCGCGAAGACGAAGTCGCCGAGCGCCGCCGTCATGCGCTCGTTCATCGCCGCGCCGTTCGCCTCGCTGCCGGCCTCGGCCCGGATATCGATCTCGATCTCGAAGTTGCGCGCGCAGATGCTCGTCTCGACGCCGTCGGGGTCGCCCCCCGCCTCGGCGAAGAGGTCGGCCACATGCGACTCGCCGATCCCGTACGTGCGGATCAGCCACTGGCGCCGCGGCCGAGCGCGGGCGAAGAGGTCGGCGAGGGCGGGGTGCGCGGGCGCGAGCGGCCACAGCCGGCGCAGCTCGGACGGGACGCCCGGGAGCACGACCAGGTCTGAATCGCCGATCCGGACGACGAGCGCCGGCGCCGTGCCGGCGATCCCGAGCACGTGTGAGCCTTCGGGGATGTGGGCCTGCTTGCGGTTGCCGGCCTCGAAGCGGCCGCGCTCGTACCCGTAGCGATCGGCGACGCCGTCCGTCCAGCGGGTGATCTGGCCGAGGATGTCCTCGTCCAGCACCAGCGGGACGCCGGCCTCGGCGGCGATGGCCTCCACGGTGCGGTCGTCGTGGGTGGGCCCCAGGCCGCCGGACGTGACGACGAGGTCGGCCGCCTCCAGCACGGTGCGGAGACCGGCCCGGATGTCGGCCAGGTCGTCGCCCACGATCACGGTGCGGGTGAGCGAGAACCCGAGCCGCTCCAGCGCACGGGCGAGATGGGGCGCGTTCTGGTCGGAGATGACTCCGCGCAGGAGCTCGTTCCCCGTGAGGAGGATTGCGGCTCGGGGCCTGCTCAAGCTGCGCTGGCGCCCGATGCGTCCAGGCGTACTTGCCCGCCCGCGGCGACGTACGGCATGGTGACGTGGTGGCCGTTCACGAGCACGGTCACGTTGCCGGGCGCCCCCAGCGCCATGTAGACGGGCTTCCGGGAGGTGAACGTGACGGTGGGATACGCGGCGGGGTCGATGGTGAACCCGCGCGGCGGGCCCAGATCGAGCCCCTGCGCGATGACTCCCGGGCCGCCTGGCGACCCGATCGTCGCCTCCACCCAGGTGGGGCCGCTCAGCCGCAGGACGATCCGGAACTTGCCCGACGCCTTGGTGGAGCCGGAGGACGACGACGGGGCCGGCAGCGTCTCGTTCGCCGTCGTGCCCGGCGTGGTCGTCTGGGAGGTGCTCGTGTTCGTGTTGTACGACGCGGTCGGCTGCGGCGGGAAACGGAGCGCGAGGACGACCAGGAACGACACGGCGACGATCGCCGCCAGGGCGATCATCACCAGGTTCGACTCGCGCCGCTGCCGCTTCCGCGGCGGGCGGGAGCGCGGCCGCGAGGCTATCGGCGCGTGCTCGGCGGCGCCGCGGGGGTCGTGGTGGCGCGAGTTGAACTCGTCCACGAAGGGCTGCCCGTCGAGGCCCAGGTACTCGGCGTACGCGCGCAGGAACCCCTTCGTGTACGTCGGTCCCGGGAGGATGTGGAAGTCCTCGTCCTCGAGCGCGCGGATGTAGCGCGTGCGGATCGCCGTCTCGGCCTCGACCTGGCCGTAGCTCAGGTTGCGGCGCTCGCGGGCTTCCCTGAGTGAGCTCCCGATCTCGAACATGGCAACAGTGCCGCCTCTGCGGCGTCGCGCAGAGTGTACCGGCCGACCGGGATGATTGAGTCCGAACCCGCGTGATGTCCTGGGCGGTTGCGAACCGAGCAGCGCAAGGACGCAGGGAGCGTTCATACCGGTGTTGTATGGGCGCGACCGAGGACGCGGCGATGCGACGGTTCGCGGCCGCAGCGCCGCCAGGTGGCGTCGAGAACGGAGAGATCACCCGTCCAGGCGCGCGACGGGTTCGGACTCAATCATCTGGGCGCGAGGTCGGGTACGGGAGCCGTCTCGGCCCGGACGCGGTCCTCCACGTGCTGGAGGCGGTCGACGTCCCCCGGCTCCACCGTCGGCGAGATCCAGGCGAAGCCGATCGCGTCGTCGCGCAGCCCCTCGAGCCAGGTGCCGGGGTCGAAGACGCCGTCCTGGACGCTGCGCGCGCCCTCGGCGACCACGACGGCCGGGCGCGGGCCGAGCAGCGCCAGCATGTCGGCGCCCGGGAGCCGCCGGGGTGCGATCACGGCCGCGCCGGATCCGCGCGGCCGGCACCCCGGATCGGGGACGTACACGACCGCGGCCGAGGTGGCCTCCCCGCACCCCACGGACGTCACGGCGGCATCGCCGGTCACCTCCTCCGTGCCGGCACGGAACGCGGCGGTGAGCGCGTTCCCGTCCTGTGCGACCGCGACGTCCGGTGACCGCAGGGCGGCGAGCGCGCCGGCCAGGTAGGCCAGCTCACCGCGGTTGAACTCGACCGCGCGCACGTTGTCGGGCAGGCTCGCCGGCGGCCGCGGGGTGACGAGGAGGATGTGTGTGCCCGGGTTCACCTTCGCCGCCTCGGCCGCGGCCACCGCCGAGGCGGTCACGACGAGGTCGGCCCGGGACGTCTGCCCCACCGTTCGGGCGCCCACCATGTCGACCGCGTCCTGCACGCCGGTGGCGAGCTCCGCCGAGCCCTGCACCAGCTGGATCCGCACGGGCACCGCGTCCGGCGTCGAGGCCGGGCCAAGGTCGGAACCGCATCCCGCCGCCGCGGCCGCCAGGGCGACCAGCGCCGCGACCGGCCTCGTCACGCCGCCCGCGGGAAGTACCGGTCGCGCAGGAGGCCGACGACGCCGGCCGCGCTCGCGACCAGCACCGCCACGAACAGGTAGTCGGCGGCCTGCTCGGCGTCGAGTCCCTCGGTGCCGACGACGGCGCTCGAGAAGACCAGGAGCCCGAACGCGACCAGGGGCGTCAGGGTCGCGACGACCGCGAGGCGGGCGCCGAACACGAGCCCGAGGACGCCCGCCTCGAGCATGAACATGAGCCCCGTGTACTCCTGGGAGCCCCGGGCGGCCCCCGCGGCCACGATCAGAAGGTCGGCGACGATCGAGACCACGATCGCGGTCGTGTACTCGCGCAGCTTCGGCCCCGGCCGCGGAACGCCCATGACGCGTGCCACCAGCGCGGGGTTCGCCGTCGAGAGCGACTCGAGCGCGGTGCGGCTGAGATCGAGCTGGTGGGTGCCCGCGTCGAGCCAGTCCCGGCCGTCGGCGACCGCTCCCGCGAGCCGTGCCTTCGTCACGGGGCCGGCTTGCTCGAGCGCCCGCGAGAGGCCGAGCGTCGCCGCGCCAAGGCGGCGGTGGACGTGCTCCCGCTGGGCCGACACCTCGAGCGGCAGGCCGTCGAGCGTGAACTCGGCGAAGACCGCCTCCTCGGCGTCGAGGGTGCCCCCGTAGACGGCGAAGTCCTCGTCCCGCTCGGCGTACGCCGTCCGGACGACGCGCGCGAACGCGGACAGGTCGGCGGCGCGGCAGACGATCTCGATCCTGGCCCCCGGCGGGGCGATGTCGAGCGGGTAGGCGCCGACGAGCGCGGGCTGGTACGGCGCGAGCACGTCGAGCAGGCCGGTTGCGAGCAGCCGGGTGTACCAGTCGTCGGTCACCGCCGTGGATCGTAATCCCGCGCGGGCGCGGGGATCGCCGCAAGATGAGCGGTTCGCAACCGCCCAGGCCCTCAAGGCGGCGTGGAACCGCCCATCTACCGCGTGACGTCGTCGGCGGGCTCGGGCATCGCCTGGGCGTCCTCGCCGAGGATGCGGTGCAGGTCGGCCTCGGTGATGAGCACCTTGCGCGCCTTCGAGCCCTCGTACCCCGACACGATGCCGCGCCGCTCCAGCATGTCGATCAGCCGGCCCGCCCGCGTGTAGCCGACGCGCAGGCGCCGCTGGAGCAGCGACACGGACGCCGTCTGGTGCTGGGCGACCAGCCGGATCGCGTCCTCGAGCACCGGGTCGTCGTCGGCGTCGAGCGCCTCCGGCTCCACGTCGCTCGGTGCCTCTAGCAGCTCCTCCTCGAACGTCGGCTCGCCCTGGCGGCGGCAGGCGTCGACGATGTCGCGCGTCTCGGCCTCGGAGATGTAGGCGCCCTGAATCCGCTGGAGCTTCGACGTGCCGAGCGGCTTGTAGAGCATGTCGCCCTGCCCCAGGAGCGCCTCGGCGCCGCCCGTGTCGAGGATGACGCGCGAGTCGGTCTGCGAGGACACGGCGAAGGCGATCCGGGACGGCACGTTGGCCTTGATCATGCCGGTGATGACGTCCACGCGGGGGCTCTGCGTCGCGAGCACGAGGTGGATGCCGACCGCACGCGACTTCTGCGCGAGGCGGATGATCGCGTCCTCCACCTCGGCCGGCGAGACCATCATCAGGTCTGCGAGCTCGTCGATCACGACCAGGATGTGCGGCAGCGTGTCGCGCCCGAGCTCCGCCCGGGAGGCGTTCAGCTCGGCCAGGTTGCGGGCCTTGGCGGCCCCCATCGTCTCGTAGCGGGTCTCCATCTCACGGACGACGTTCTGGAGCACGAGCGACGCGTTCTTCATGTTCGTGACGACCGGCGTGAGCAGGTGTGGGATCGACTCGTAGTGGTTCAGCTCCACCCGCTTGGGGTCCACGAGGATCATGCGCACGTCATCCGGAGCCGCCCGAAGCAGGATCGAGCAGAGGATGGCGTTGATGCAGCCGGACTTGCCGGAGCCGGTCGTGCCGGCGATCAGGAGGTGCGGCATCCGGGCCAGGTCGCATGCGACGCCGTGCCCGGAGATGTCCTTGCCGAGCCACGCCGTGAGCGGGCTCGAGCCCGCCGGCGGCTCGGCGTAGATGTCGCCCAGCGTCACCAGGTTCGCGGACAGGTTGGGCACCTCGACGCCGACGGCCTGCTTGCCCGGAATCGGGGCCAGGATGCGGATCTCGGTCGTCGCCAGGGCGTACGCCAGGTCGTCGCGCAGCTGAGAGACGCGGTTCACCTTGATCCCGGGGGCGAGCTGGAGCTCGTAGCGGGTCACGCGCGGGCCGGTGACCATGCCCACCACGCGCGCCTCGACGCCGAAGTTGGCGAGCGCCTCGACGAGCTGTCGGGCGATCTTCTCGTGGTCCTGGCCGGAGCCCCGGCTGGCCGCGCTGCGCTTGAGGATCGACGCCTTCGGCAGCCGGTACGGCGTCCGCCCCGGCGGCGGCATGGACGGCGCCAGGACGGGCGTCGGCTCGTCGAACGGGTCGTCGTCCGCGACGGGCTCTGGCTCGCCGGGCACGGGCTCCGGCTCGGGCTCGGGGGCCATGGGGGGCTCGGGCGCCTCGTCCAGCTCGGGCACCTCGCCGAAGAGGTCGGCGAAGGCGTGCGAGCCGTCGACGGGCGGCGCGGACGGCTCGGGGCTCGGCACGGATCGCAGCACCGGCCGGCCGGCCGGGCGCTCGCGGTAGCGGCGGC
>JBKPMQ010000062.1:0-4066 GCA_046732235.1 Actinomycetota bacterium | reverse complement strand
GCCTGGCCGCCGCGAGGTCGTCAGCGGAGAACTCGTGTGCCGAGCGCACCGACCCGACCAGTGTGCCAATCCGCTCGCCGGCCGCCTCGATAGGTGCGACGACGACCGCGTAGCGGCCGTCGCGCCGGCCGACGCAGCCGTCGGGACACTCGGCCAGAATCGACGCGATCCGGGCGGCGCCCAGCCGGTGCGGCCGAGAGGACGGGCGCTCCCACCGGGCGATGACGACCGCGGGCGGACCGCCGGCGGCCAGGATCCATGCCGCGTCGAGGCCGAGGAGCTCGCCCAGCACGCGGCACGCGGTCGCGTCGCCCCCGGCCGTCTCCCCGTCGACCGCCTCGTGCCGCGCAGCGGCCAGCGCAACGGTCAAGGAGGTGCCCACTTCGCCCATGAGCGAACAGCCTAACCGGCGCGTGAGGTCCGGCACCATCCCCGCAACGCGGTATTCCGCGCTCCCACTTTCTGGAGGTCCGACGCTCCTAGAACACGAGGCTGAGCAGGCCGTACAGGATCGCCGAGACGATCGCCGCGGCGGGGATGGTCAGCAGCCAGGCGCCGACGATGTCGGCCGCGACGCCCCAGCGCACCGCGGACATCTTGGTGGTCGCGCCGGCGCCCATCACCGAGCCGGAGATGACGTGCGTGGTCGACACCGGAAACCCGTACCGGGTGGCGACGGTGTAGAGCACGGTGCTCGCGGTGATCTGGGCGGCGAAGCCCTGGGGCGGGCGCAGCTTGAAGATGCGCGTGCCCATGGTGCGCATGATCCGCCAGCCGCCGATATAGGTACCGGCCGCCAGAGCCGCGGCCGCAGACGCGATCACCCAGTCAGGGATGTCCGCGGGGGAGCTCGAATGGCCGGCGGCGTAGAGCGCGAGCGCGATCACGCCCATCGTCTTCTGGGCGTCGTTCGTGCCGTGGGCGAAGGCGAGGAAGCTGCCCGACGCGATCTGGAGGATGCGGAAGCCGCGGTTGAGCGGCGCCGGCCGCACCCGCCGGAACCCCCACAGGATCAGCACCATCACGAGCCCGGCGATCAGGAACCCGATGACCGGGCTGGCGATCCCGGGCACGATGGTCTTGTCCCACAGGTTCCCCCAGTCGACCGGGTTGTCGCCGCCGCGCGCGAGCGCCGCACCGAGCAGGCCGCCGATCAGGGCGTGGGTGGACGACGACGGTAGGCCCAGGCGCCAGGTGAGCAGGTTCCATACGATGGCACCGGCGAGTGCGGCGAAGAGCAGGTGGGCGTTCACGAACCCCGGCGACGTGTTGATCAGGCCGCCTCCGACCGTCTTCGCCACCTTCGTCGACGTGAACGCGCCCGCGAAGTTCATGATCGCGGCGATCAGCACCGCCGTGCGCGGCGTGAGCGCGCGGGTCGAGACCGACGTCGCGACGGCGTTCGCCGTGTCGTGGAAGCCGTTCGTGAAGTCGAAGGCAAGGGCGATCGCCACCACGACGACGAGGGCGGCGTCGCTCAACGGTTTTTCAGGTAGATGCTCTCGAGCACGTGCGCGGAGCGCTCGCAGCTGTCGACCGCCTGCTCGAGGTCCTCATGGATGTCCTTCCACCGGATCACGACCAGCGGGTCGTGGCCGTCGCGGAACAGGCGCGCCGTCGCGGCGCGCACGATCCGGTCGGCCTCGTCCTCGAGCGTGTGGATCTCGACGAGCGTGGTGCTCACGTCCCTCAGGCCGTCGAGGCGGCCGATCGCGTCCGCCAGCTTGCTGACGGTCTTCAGGATCACCTGGGCCTGCTCGATCGCCTCCGGCGGCACCTCGTCGACGCCGTACAGGTTGAGCTCGTCCGCGACCTGATCCATGAAGTCGCACACGTCGTCGAGCGCCGTCGCGAGGTCGTAGATGTCCTCGCCGTCGATCGGCGTCACGAAGGTCTTGTTCACGAGCTGGACGATCTCGTGGGTGACGGCGTCGCCCTCGTGCTCGCGGTTCTTGATCTCGTCGACGAGGTCGCGCCGGTCGGGGTAGTGCTCCAGGAGATCAAGCAGCAGCTGGGCCGTCGTGACGAGATTCTGCGCGGCGCGATCGAACAGCGTGTAGAACTCGCGCGTCTGGGGGATCAGTCGGATCTTGGCCATGGCGCTGGACGGTACAGGATCCCGTCACACATGGGGCAGGTCGCGCTCGACGCCGTCCCCGCACTCCACATATCCACGGCGGGCGTAGAAATCCTGCGCCGCCCGGTTCCCGCCCTCGACGGCGATTCGCACGCGCACGAGCCCGCGGCTCACGCCATAGCCCTCGAGCCAGTCCAGGAGCCGGTGGCCGACGTGGCGGCCGCGGTCGGCCGGCGCGACCATGACCCGGTCGACGACGAGCACGGCCCCCTCGACCCGCGCGGCGGCGTAGCCGGCCGGATGACCGCCCAGCTCGGCGACGAAGACGACGTCCCCGGGATCGTCGGGCCCGATGACGTCCGGGGTGTCCGGCTCGCCCATCGCCTCCGCGAGCAGCCGGCGCAGCGCCGGACCGTCGTCGGCGCGGCCCTCCCGGACGACGACGTCGCTCACCGGGCCACCTCAGGAGGCGTTCGCCTGCTCCAGCGCCCGCATCTCCTCGGGCGAGAGCTCGACGTCGCTGAGCCCGTCACGGATCTCCTTGACGTAGATGCGGGCATAGTCACGCCCCTGGATCGCCGACAGGATCAGGCCCGACCGGGAGGCATCCACCAGGGCGATGGTCACCGACTGCCTGCCGCCCGCACCCTCGATCGCATCGTAACGCAGCATCGACCGCCGCTCGAGGCACCGGTCGACCCGCGTCCCGATCGCCGCCGCGGCGGCCTCCATGGCCTCGGCGCGGCCCTCGACGTGCTCGACGCGCGCGAGCAGCGACATCGCGTACTCCACCAGGTCGTGGCTGTCGGTGCCGACGATCAGCCGCTGCGACTTGCGGATCCGGCGCAGGGTCACCGCCAGGTAGATGACGCACAGCAGCAGGACCGCGGACGCTGCCGCAGCGCCGATGGCGATGTCGCGTGCCTCGGCGGCGGTCGTCACGACGTCAGGGTGAAGAACACCGTGTACTTGGCGACGTTGTTGCTGAGGTTCTTCTCACCCGGCACCTTCTCCGAGGTGATCGTGAGCGTGTACGGCTCCGAGTACTCGGGCGCGGACTGCTGCGACTCGAAGAGGTTCTTGAACGACACCGACTGGGTCGCGCCCTTCGTCATGCGGGGGATCGTCTGGGTCTGCGTGAACGCCTTGCCGCCGCCGCTCGCCAGCCTGAGCTTCATCTTGACGGTCACGCCCACCTCGGTGAAGTTGCCGCTGTTCTTGACCGTCGCGACGAACGCGAGCTGGCTGTTGCCGGCGACCGTGTTCTGCGGGCCCGGCTCGAGCGTCTTGCCGGCCGGGGAGGCGACGACGGAGACCACCTGGGTGCCGTGGAGGCCCTTGACCGCGCCGGGTTGGAGCGCCTTCACCGCCTCGCCCATGCCCTGCGGCGTGACCAGTTCGAGGTCGGACGTGCGCAGGAACTGCGAGGTCGGTACGCCGGCGGCGCCGAGCTTCTTGAGCGCGCCGTTCGCGCCGTCGGCGTAGAAGTCGGCGTAGACGTAGTCGGACGAGAGCAGCTGTCCCATGCACTGGTAGAGCTGCTGGCCGGCCGCGAGCGCGTGCTGGAGCTTCCAGGCGTTCCCGATGTTCTGGGAGAAGCATTCGAGGCCCGTGACCCGGAGCTGGAGCGCCTGGAGCAGCGCGGGCTGGTAGGGCTCGAGTTGCTTCGTCGGCTCGAGCGCTCCCGCCGTTTCGCGCACCCGCCGCATGCTCTTGAGCTCGTCGTCGATTCGCCCCTGCATCTGGGAGAGGCTCGCGCTGCGCAGGTCGAGCGTCTGGTGGAACTCCCTCGCGACTGCGTCGGACGGCTTCAGGACGGACTGCGTGAGGCTCGCGACGTAGTTCTCGTTCGAGCTCTTGGCCGACGAGCCCGAGCAGCTGCGCGCGAGCAGCACGAGCACGATGATGACGGCCAGGATGCCGACCGCGAGGCCGGCCAGCCGCCGGTACTCGAGCGCCGGGAGCGACGCCGTGCCACCGCCGCCGGGC
>JBKPMQ010000061.1:0-23040 GCA_046732235.1 Actinomycetota bacterium | reverse complement strand
GTCGGTCGTGTAGATCGGGGCCGTGCAGCCCTCGACGTAGTGCACGTAGGCGTCGCGGTCGACGATGATCAGCGTCCGCTCGAACTGGCCCATGTTCTCCGCGTTGATGCGGAAGTAGGCCTGCAGCGGCAGCTCGACGCGGACGCCCGGCGGCACGTAGATGAACGACCCGCCCGACCACACGGCCGAGTTCAGCGCCGCGAACTTGTTGTCGTTGTACGGGATGACCGTGCCGAAGTGCTCGCGGAAGATGTCCTCGTGCTCGCGGAGGCCCGTGTCGGTGTCGGCGAAGATCACGCCCTGCTCCGCGAGGTCCTTCTGGAGGTTGTGGTAGACGACCTCGGACTCGTACTGGGCGCCGACGCCGGCCAGGTACTTCTTCTCGGCCTCGGGGATGCCCAGCTTGTCCCACGTCTCCCGCATCCCCGGCGGCAGGTCGTCCCAGCTGCGGGCCTGCTCCTCGACGGGCTTCAGGTAGTAGTAGATGTTGGAGAAGTCGATCCGGCCGAGGTCGCCGCCCCACTTCGGCAGCTCGCGCTCGACGAAGTGGCGGTAGGCCTTGACCCGGAACTCGGTCATCCACTCGGGCTCGGACTTGTGCGCCGAGATCTCACGGACGATCTCCTCGGACACCCCCTTCTGGGTCTGGAAGAAGGGGACGAGCTCGTCGTGGAACCCGAACTTGTAATCGCCCAGGGCAGTGGCCTGGGCCTCCTGCGGGGTGAGCTCGGTCTTAGCCAACGGGAATCGCCTCCTCATCGACGCCGAATGCGGCGTAGCCGTCGCGCTCGAGCTCGTCGGCCAGCTCCGGGCCGCCCGTGCGGGCGATCCGGCCGTCGACCAGCACGTGGATCACGTCCGGCTTGATGTAGTGGAGCAGGCGCGCGTAATGCGTGATCACGAGGACGCCCATATCGGGCCCGGACAGCCGGTTCACGCCCTCCGAGACGATGCGCAGGGCGTCGATGTCGAGGCCGGAGTCGGTCTCGTCCATGATCGCGAGCTGCGGCCGCAGGACGGCCATCTGGAGGATCTCGACCCGCTTCTTCTCGCCGCCCGAGAAGCCGTCGTTCAGGTACCGCGACGTCATCGAGCGGTCGATCCGGAGCATCTCCATGTTCTCCTGCAGGAGCTTGCGGAACTCGGGGATGCGGATCGGGTTCTCCTCGCCGTCGGGCCCGCGCCGGTGCGCGTTCACCGCCATGCGCAGGAAGTTCGCAACGGTCACGCCCGGGATGGCGCTCGGGTACTGGAACGCGAGGAAGATGCCGAGCCGCGAGCGCTCGTCGGGCTCGAGCTCGAGCACGTCCGTGCCCCGGAACGTGATTGACCCGTCCGTCACCTCGTACGCTGGGTGGCCCATGAGGACGTGGGCGAGCGTCGACTTGCCGGAGCCGTTTGGCCCCATGATCGCGTGCACGCTGCCCCGATCGAGATCGAGGTCGATGCCGCGGAGGATCTCCGCGCCGTCGATCGTGGCATGCAAATTGCGAATGCTCAGGTCTGGCATGAAGTCCCTTGGATTCGGGGGGAAACCGCGTCCAAACCGAATTGGGCGCGTGTTCGAAGTGTAGCCATCGGGGGTTTTCCCCGTTCCGGACGTCTGCTACCCTGGAGGGCACAATGCCGTTTCAGCTCGGTATCCCCGAAGTCATCCTCGTCCTGGTCGTCGCACTCCTCTTCCTCGGCCCCAAGCGTCTGCCCGAGGCGGGCCGCTCGCTGGGCAAGGGGATCCGCGAGTTCAAGGACGGGATCACGGGCAACGACGACCATCAGGAGGGCGGCTCGACCAGCCAGGCCTCGGCGCTGAACCCGCCGCAGCCGAACTATCAGCCGCCGAAGTCGTACACGCCGCCGCCGGCGTACGTGCCCCCCGACCAGTCTCCTCGCGCGAGCGAGTAATCCGCGATGGCGCGGATGCGGCGCGTCAAGCCCGATGACGAGCTGACGCTGGTCGAGCATCTCGACGAGCTGCGCGTGCGGCTCATCGTCTCGCTGCTCGTGCTGACGATCGCGGTGGCCGGCTGCTACTACGAAAGCCACAACATCCTGCACTTCATCACGGGGCCGATCCACCACCGCGAGCTGGCGACGTTCGCCCCGACCGAGGCGTTCTTCAACACGGTGATGATCTCGGTGTACGGTGGTCTGCTGATCAGCCTGCCGTTCCTGAGCTACCAGCTCTACGCCTATGTCATCCCGGCGTTCTCGGAGGAGTCGCAGCGCACGATCCGGCCGCTGCTGCTCATGGTCCCGGGGCTCTTCCTGATCGGCGTCGTGTTCGCGTGGTACGTCGTGATCCCGCCGGCGCTGCACTTCCTCACCGGGTTCAACCAGCAGGAGTACACCTATCTCCCGCGGGCGAGCGACTACATCCGCTTCATCATGCTGACCCTGCTCGCGATGGGGGCGGTGTTCGAGCTGCCGGTCGTGATGATGATGCTCGGGCGGGTCGGGATCGTGCGGTCGTCGTTCATGAAGCGGCGCTGGCGTGAGGCGGTCGTCGTCCTGGCCGTCATCGCGGCGCTGCTCCCCGGCACCGACCCGATCACGATGAGCGCCGAATACCTGCCGATGCTCCTGCTGTACGTCCTGTCCTATTTCCTGGTCAGGGCGGTCGAGCCGAAACAGAGCATCTCCGACTACCTCTCCGAGCCCTTCTCGTGATCCTGGCGGCCGACTGGGTCGTCCCCGTTGACGGCCCGCCGATCGCCGACGGCTGCGTGGAAGTGGAGGACGGCCGGATCGTGGCCGTCCGCCCGGCGAGCGGCGACGAGGGCGAGCGCTTCCGAAACGCGGTGATCCTGCCGGGCCTCGTGAACGCCCACACCCACCTCGAATACACGGCGATGGCGGGATTCGGCGACGGGCTCCCGTTCGCCCCCTGGATCGCCGACCACATCCGCCGGAAGGACACCCAGGCAGTGGGCGACCTGCTCGACCAGGCGCGCGCCGGGGCGGCAGCCTGCCTGGCGGGCGGCGTGACGACCGTGGCGGACTGCTGCTACGCCGGCACCGTCGCGCAGGCGGCCGGCGAGGCGGGCCTGCGGGCGATCGTCTACCTGGAGGGCTTCAGCGTCTGGGAGGGGCTGGAGGCCCGGATCGAGGCGGCGCTCGACGCGCTCCCCGTCTCGGAGCTCGTGACCGCGGGCGTGTCGCCGCACGCGCCCTTCACCGTCACGCACGAGGACTACGCGATGCTGATCGGGCTCGCCCGCCGGCGCGAGCTGCCGGTCGCGACCCACCTGCTCGAGTCGACGCGCGAGACCGAGCATCTGGACGCGTTCCGCGACGTGCTCGGCCCGGACACGGTGGCCATCCACGCGGTGCTCGTGAACGAGGCGGACATCGCGCTCCTAGCCGAGCTGGACGTCCCGGTGGCGCACTGCCCCCGCTCGAACGCCCTGCTCGGCTGCGGCGTCGCCCCGCTGACCGAGCTCCTCGATGCCGGCGTGCGGATCGGGCTCGGTACCGACTCGCCGTCCTCGGCGATCGACTTCGACATGTGGGCCGAGATGCGCACGGCGATCATGCTCCAGCGCGCCCGTACGGGCCGCGCGGACGCGTTGTCGGCGCGCACGGCGCTCGAGCTCGCGACGACCCGGGCGGCCGCCGCCATCGGCCTCTCCGACGCGGTCGGTTCGCTCGCGCCTGGCAAGGCCGCCGACCTGGTGGTGCTCGACCTGACGGGCTCCGCCTTCCTGCCGTGGGACGACCCGGTCACGGCCGCGGTGTACGGCGGCTCGCCGGAGCGCGTCGCGCTGACGATGGTCGCGGGCGAGATACGCTACAGACGTGGCGAGCGGGACCTGCTCGCCGCCTCCGTCGCCCGGGCGAAGATGATCGGGCTCCAGCCGGGCTGATCCAGTGCTCTTCGAACGCATTCGCCGCACCCAGAAGCCGGTCTTCATCTTCCTGGCATTCATGTTCGGGCTGGGCTTCGTGGCGCTCGGGATCGGCCAGGGCGCGAACAGCATCAACCTCGGCGACCTGTTCAGCTCGGGAAGCTCGAGCGGCACGTCGATCTCCGACCTGAGGTCGCGCGCGCAGTCGCACCCGAACGACGCCGGAGCGTGGCTCCAGCTGGCCCGCGCCTACCAGGCCGACGGGCAGTCGAGCCAGGCGATCTCGTCGTACACGACCTACCTGGGCCTGAAGCCGAACGACCAGAGCGCGCTGTCGGCGACGGCCACCCTGCTCGAGCAGCGCGGGCAGAGCGACGCGAGGAAGGTGCAGCAGGCCCAGGCGGCCGCGCAAGCGTACACCCAGATCGGGACCGCCACCGCGGCCAGCTCGCTGAAGCTCGCGCCGGCCCTGACGCACCCGCTGATGAACACCCTCGCCCAGCCCGCAACCACGATCGCCTCGACGCTCCAGTCGAGCGCCATCTCGGACTTCTCGCAGGCGATGGGGTACCGGCAGAAGCTCACGAAGCTGTCGCCGCGCAACGCCAACTACCAGGTGCTCCTGGCCCAGGACGCCTACGCGACGCAGAGCTACGCGACCGTGGCGACGGCGCTCGAGCAGTACGTGAAGCTGAGCCCGAACCTGCCCAAGTCGCAGCGCAAGCAGATCGAGAAGCAGATCATCCAGTTCAAGCTGCTCGCCAAGTCGACGCCGAGCACGAGCGGCTTGGCGAACCCGACCCCGTAGGGGCCAGGCCCCGTTTGGGGGCCTGGCCCCGATCCGACGCCGGCCGGACTGACCACTAGATTCGGCCCGTGATCAAGTATCTGGGCTCGAAGCGGACGCTTGTCCCCGTCATCGGCGCCGTGGCCTCGGCCCTGCCGGTGCGGTCGGCCGTCGACCTCTTCGCCGGCACGACCCGTGTAGGCCAGGAGCTGCGCCGCCGCGGGCTGGCCGTCGTGTCGAACGACGTCACGGCGTTCTCGGAGGCCTTCGGCCTGGCCTACATCATGGCCGGGGCGAGCGTCGACCGCGCCCGCCTGCGCCGCCTGCTGGCCGAGCTCGCGGCGCTCCCGCCGCTCGACGGCTACGTGACCGAGACGTTCTGCCGCGCCTCGCGCTACTTCCGCCCGGAGAACGGCATGCGCATCGACGCCGTCCGCGACGCCATCGACCGGCTCCCCCTCGATCCCGTCGAGCGAGGCCTCCTCCTCACGAGCCTGGTCGAGGCCGCCGACCGGGTCGACTCCACCTGCGGCGTGCAGATGGCCTACCTGAAGCGGTGGGCGCCGCGCGCGTCCAACCCGCTCGAGCTGCGGGAGCCGGAGCCGATCGGGGGACCTGCCGGCACGGTCGCGTCCGCCGATGCGAACGAGCTCGCCGCGACGCTCGCCGGGATCGACCTCGCCTACATCGACCCGCCGTACAACCAGCACTCGTACCTGGGGAACTACCACGTCTGGGAGACGCTCGTGCGCGGCGACGAGCCCGATCACTACGGCGTCGCGTGCAAGCGGACCGACTGCCGCACGCGCAAGAGCGCCTACAACTCTCGCCGCGACGCCTGGGCGGCGCTCGACGACCTGCTCGGCCGCCTCACCACCCCGTGGGTCGTCGTCTCGCTCTCGGACGAGGGCTTCCACGACCCGGTCGCCGTCGAGGAGCGCCTGCGCAGCCGCGGGCACGTCGGCGTGCTGCACGTCGACTTCAAGCGCTACGTCGGCGCGCAGATCGGCATCCACAACCCGGCCGGGGAACGGGTCGGGCAGGTGTCGCACCTGCGCAACACGGAGTGGATCCTCGTCTGCGGGCCCGACCGGCGGGCCGTCGAGGCGGCTATCGGGTCAGCTCCGCCGCCCGCCGTGCCTCGAGCTCGTACGGGTTCCCCTCGTAGCCGCGCCACAGGTACGACAGCGGCATCGCGAGCGGCCGGTGCTGCATCTGCCATACGTGGCAGAGCTCGTGCGTGATCAGGTCGTCCTGCTCGTCCGCGCCGACCGGCCGCCGCAGCAGGATGACGCGGTGCGTGGCGTAGCCGTCGAACCGCGTGAACCAGGGCAGCCGGTAGAGCGGCGGGCAGGCGACCACCCGGACGCGCGCGATCCGCACCGGCCGCGGGTAGAGGTCGAGCCGGTCGAGGCGCGCGCGGGCGCGCTCGAGCGCCCTCCGAGCGGCGTCGGTCACGACTCCGACGGAGGATTGAACACGAGCCAGACGCCGCCGTCCTGGCCGCGCGTGAAGCTGAAGCGGTAGAGGTCGGGCGCGGTCAGGCCGTCGATGGTCGTCGCCTCGGCGGCCGAGATCGCGTTCGGGAGCGGCGGCTCCTTCTCGGGCAGCGTGGCCGAGATCGGCCGGGACAGCGCGCCTGCCAGCTGGCTCCGCAGGAAGAACAGCACGAAGCTCGCCTTGTCGCCGGGCGCCGGCGGCATGTAGGTGACGACGGTCTGGATCGACGGCTCGAAGTGGAACGTGTAGAGGGCCAGCTCGAGGGCCTCACGGCGCAGGAGCCGGCTCCGGGCGACCGAGGGCTTGCCGCTCGCGATCGCGCACGGCGGGCCGAGGCCGCACAGCTCGTAGGTGACGCTGTTCGCGGCCGGGATGACGTCGTAGCTGCTCTGGCCGCCGCTCGACACCGAGACGGCATAGTCGGTGATGATGAGCGCGTTCTGGTACGACGGCGGGATTGACGCCTTCACCGCGACGAGCTCGCGCCCGTTCGGCAGGTGGTAGGTGGACGAGATGTACGTGGCGATCTGGTGCACCTGGTCGGCCACGAAGCCCTGGGGCCGGAAGCCGTTCCAGGCCGCCGGCGGCCCCTCCGCGGCGCCCGCCGCAGGAGTGTTCGTGGTGTCCCTCTGCGCGAGCACGAGGAACGCGGCCACGGCAACACCGACGATGGCCGCGAGGACGAAATACGCGAGCAGGAACTTGCTGCGGTGCGGCCGCCGCTCCCGGATCACACCGTCGGCCACGAGGACTCCTCGAGCAGGTCGACCTCGGGCACCCTCAGATCGAGCGAGTCGAGCAGCTCGACCACCTCATCGCCGTGCAGCTCGCGACGTTCGACGAGCACCGCGGCGACCTTCTCGACGCCGTCACGGTTGGCGTCGATCAGCACGTGGGCGGCGACGTAGGCCTGGCCGAGCAGCTGGGCGGCCGTAGCCCGCTTGTCGCGGTCCGAAAGGACGCCCGCGATGGGGTCGACCTCGAGCGGCCCGCCGCCCCCCGACCGCCGCATGATCTGAAGGCCGATCCGCTCGAACCGCTTCATGATCCGCTCGCGAGCCTCGTCGCGCTCCTCCGCGGTCTGGTAGTTGCCGTTCACGTCGACCGGCTCCGGCCCCATCGCGCAGGAGCCGACCATCCAGGCCGCTCGCGCGGTCGCGCTCATCACGTCGCCGCCGACGCCGGTCGAGTTCTCCCGGTAGAAGACATGCTCGGCCGCCATCGCGCCCAGCGTCCAGACCAGGCGGCCCATCTCCTCGTGCCGCCAGGAGCTGAACCGCTCCTCCTTCTCGAGCGCCTGGTGGTGGCCCAGCGACTGGCCGCGCTTGCGGATCGAGATCCGGGTCGACTCGACGCCCTTCATGTAGACGTGGCTCGCCACCGCGTGGCCGGCCTCGTGGATCGCAACCGCGCGCGTCTCCTCGGGGATGTACTCGACGTTCACGGCCGTGCCGGACTCGACGGTCGTCATCGCCTCGACGATGTCGTCCCACGAGAACGCCGCACGGCCCTCGTAGTGCGCATGCGTGAGCGCCATCGAGCACACCTGCTCGACCATGGCCGGCGAGTAGCCGTTCGTGATCCGCGCGAGCTCGTCGCGCCGCTTGGGCGAGTCCAGGTCGGGCTCGTGGTCGACCTTGTGCAGGTAGAGGTCGAAGATGTCCTTGCGGTCGTCCTTCGTCGGCGTGCGGAACCAGACGTGCCGGCCCATCCGGCCCGGGCGGGTCAGGGCGGGGTCGAGCGACTCGATCGGGGCGTTGCAGGCACCGATGAAGTAGATCTGCTCCTGCGCCGGTCGCGGCTTCGGGAGCCGCATGCTCGCGCGGCCGATCCGCTGCGGGATGACGTAGGTGGCATCCAGGAACGAGTTCATCTTGCTCGTCATCCACTTGCGGGTGAGCCGGGGCTCGCCGATCCCGTCCATCACGACGAGCAGCTGGTTCAGGGCAAGCTGGCCGCCGCCGAACATCCCGCCCATGCCGCCGGGGAACGCGGCGCGAACCACCGACCCGAGGCCGGAGCGCCCCTCCCGAGTCGCGACGTCACGCTCCTCGAAGAGGCGGTCGCGCCAGCGGCGCGTCTCCAGAATGAGGTCGCCGGTCGGGGTGAGCGCGCCCTCGCGGCCGAAGAAGCAGAAGTCCTCCATGGTCGCCGGCCCCGGGTTGGTCACCATGCCTGCCCCGAGGCTGGCACGGCGCATGCCGACCGCGTCGATCTCGTCGATGAAGACGATGCACTGCCCACCCCACTTGCGTGCGAGCTTCTTGGCCCGCCGGGCCAGGATGCGCACGGTGATCGCATCCATGCCGAGGAACATGCCGGCGAACCCGGATCCCGGGATGGACACGAAGGGGCAGTTGAACCCGGTCGCGATCGCCTTCGAGAGCATCGTCTTGCCGGTGCCCGGCGCGCCCAGCATGAGCAGGCCGCGCTCGCGCTTGCCGCCCGCGCGCTCGAACGCCTCGCCCGACTGCCACAGCGTGACGACGCGGCGCACCTCCTCCTTGGCCTCGGCCTGCCCGCGCACGTCGTCGAGGTTCACGCCCCAGTCGGCGTCGCCCGGCTCGTAGGAGCGGATCTGGCTCGACGCCATGAGCAGGAACGGCCCGAAGAAGATGGCGAAGTTCGCGAGGAACAGGATCGGCAGCTGCACCGCGAGGCCGATGAAGACGGCGGCCGGGTTCGGGCCGAAGGCGTTGGAGAGCCACGAGTCGCCGAACAGCCGCAGCGACAGCAGGTACAGCAGGTAGCCGACGACCCCGGCGATGACGAGGCGGACGGCCCAGCGGTACCAGAAGCGCCAGAACCAGACCCGCCGGCGGGCGACGACGTCCTCCTGCTGGAGGGCCTTGTCGGCGCCGAACAGGCTGGGCCAGGGGATGAACCAGCGGAACACGATGTCGACCAGGCCGCGGAACGCGATCACCTCGACAAACGTGCAGACGAGCGCCCAGGGCACGCTCAGGCCGGCCTGGGAATGGAACCAGACGAACGCCGCCGGGCTCGTGAGGACGGCGACGACGGTGGCGGCCCGCGTCAGCTTGCGCAGCTCGCGGGCGAGGCCCGAGGCGCCGGCGTTCCCCGGAGCGAACAGGCGGACGGGCTCGTCGCTGGCCATCGACCAAGTGTACTGGTGCACTTTCGCCCGGGTCGGGAACCGCGATGACGTTTCCTCCGTCTGAGGGACGAACGAACCGCAACGGGGGAGGGCGCGATGACGGGGATGCGGCAGGCGGCGGGTGCGGTGGCGGCGACGATGGTGCTCTCGGCGCTCGTCGGCACCGCGGCGGGGTGCGCGAGCGGCTCGGGGTCGTCGTCGGGAGGGTCGGGAGGCGGCGCCACGGCCGCCAAGGCGGCGGCCTCCCTCGCCCCGGCGGACGGCAAGATCCTGGGCCTTGCGGCATCCCCGGTGCGGGGATCGGCGCACTCGTCGGGCAACGATGCGGCCGGTCAGGCCGCCGAGCCCTACGCCGACGCGCAGGCACCGATTCCCTCGGCGGTGATCAAGACCGCGGCCCTCGACCTGCGCGTCCGCCACGGGCGGTTCGGGGACGCGATGACCGCCGCGACGAAGATCGCGCTGCGATTCGGCGGCTACGTCAGCCGGCAGACGTCGTTCGGCAGCCGCATCCACGACGGCACGCTCGTCATGCGCGTGCCGGCGCGCGCGTTCGAGCCGGCTCAAGAGGCCGTCGAGCAGCTGGGCCGGCCCACCAACGAGGTGGTCTCCGGACACGACGTCACCCGTCAGCTCGTGAACCTCGGGGCCCGGCTCGGCAACCTCGAGTCGCAGCAGCGGGCGCTGCGTGCGCTGATGCGCCGGGCGGTGACCGTCTCCGACACGATCCGCGTGCAGGGCGTCCTGCAGGGCGTCGAGCTGCAGATCGAGGCGATCCAGGGCGAGCTCAACTACCTGCACGACCGCACGGCGATGTCGACGATGTCGATCGCCGTCCACGAGGCCGGCGCGCGGCCCGCGCCGCCGCAGCACGCGTCGGCGATCTGGAAGGACGGCGAGCGGGCCGCCGATGCGGCCACCGCGGTCGTCGGCGCCGTCATCGTCGGCGCCGGCTACGTGATCCCGCTCGCGATCCTGGCTCTGCTGGCCGTGCTCGTCGGCCGGCTCGCGGCGCCGTGGGCAGTCCCCCTTCCTGCCCGCCGGCGAACCCCGGCGGCCACCCCGCCCGACGACTGACGCCGGGCGGGGCCCGCCGGATGGGGCCTAGAAGACCGGGATCGTCAGCGAGCCGCTCTGGAACCCCGTCTTTGTGGCGGTGATCGTAAGCTTGCCCCCGGCCTTCGTGGGGTGCACCTTGAACGTCACCTTGCCGGTCGAGGAGGACTTCTTGGTCACGGCCGTGATGCCGGCGCCGGAGATTTTCACGGTGGCGCCTGCGATGACGTGATTCTTGGAGTCCTTGGTGGTGATGGTGATCGTCGTCGTCGTGCCGTGCGCGACGAAGGAGCTCGGGCTGGCGACGAAGATCTTCACCGGCAGCTTGAGCGTCTGGGTCGCGCTGTAGGGCCCGACGTTGCTGCCGGCGTCGATCGCCGTCACGTGCCAGTACAGCGTGCCCCCGTTCGTGTAGGCGTTGGACGACGTCACGAGATTCAGGATTCGCGGCGCCGCGTTCACGGTATAGGTCGTGATCTGCTCGACCGTGCTCACGAACGAGCCATCCGAGTTGGTCGCCGGCGACGTCGAGACCTCCACCCTGTACTGCTTCATGCCGTTCACGGGCGACCACTGCATCGAGAAGGTGTGCGCGCCCGTGGCAACCCGGGTCAGGCCGGTCGGCGCCGGGATGGTGGCCGTGTAGTTCTGCTGGGCCGTGTAGTTGCCCGGAACGGCCTGGCCCGGCACGCCGAACTGCACCGTCGGGAACTCGGCCCGCACCTGCCACTGCAACGGCTGGGTGCCGGTCGAGGTCGTCATGACGCCGGCGGTGGTGTCGAAGTTGCCGTCCGTGCACGACGCGCCCACCGCGCACGTCAGGTGCACGTCGTACGACGCCGCCCCCGTGACCGGGTTCCACTGCCACACGGGAATCGTGCTCCCGGAGGTCGCGTTGGGGAAGTTCGTCGGCGTGGTGAAGCTGGGAACGCCGAGCGTCGTCGAGAACTGGCCTCGCTGCGACCGGCCGAGGCCGATCGTCGATCCGAGGCTGCCCTCGGCCTCGGCCTCGACCCGCCAGTAGATGGTCTTGTTGGCGGGCAGGGTCGAGCTGGCCGTGTAGGACGTCTCGGCCACGCGCTGGTCGATCCCGTCGGGCGGCGACAGCTTGCTGAAGTCGCTCGTGTCGGAGATCTGCACGTGGTAGTCGACGGCGCCCTGAACCGGCGTCCACTGGAGCACCGGACCGAGGCCTGAGATCGTCACCTGCGAGAGGGTCGGTGCGGTCACCTGCTTGGTGAACGACTTCACCGGTGCCAGGGAGGGATCGGCGGAGACGCCCGTCCCGTCGATATTCGTCGCCGGAAGGACAGCCCAGTAGTAGGTGCCGTTCGGGTAGTTCGTGACGCCCGTGAGGCCGGCACGTGGCGCGTACGCAGGCACCTTCGTGAAGGCGTAGTCGACGATGTTCGTGAACGACTGGTCGGTCGAGACGACCACGTAGTAGCTCTGGGCGCCCTGGATCGGGTTCCACGTGAACACCGGCATGTCGGCGCTGGACGAGCCGGTCTGCGGGAGCAGGTAGTCGGCCGAGCCCAGGTAGCCGTTGGTGCACGCCTGGCACGGGCTCCCGGTCGGGTAGCCGGTGAAGGTGAACGACGGGCCGCTCCCGTCGCCGACGTACGACCAGGCGCCGTAGACCGAGTTGTGGCTCGTGTCGTCCCCGCGGTGCGCCTTCACGCGCACGCACCAGGCGCCGCTCAGGGCCGGAAGATCGGTCGCGAGGTTCGACTGGCTCTGCGGCACCGGGTCGCCGACGGCGCTGTGGGCGTTGCCGAGCGGCGTCCACGCGGTCGTGACCGTGTCGACGTCCCACGTCTTGGTCGCCCAGTCACAGGCCGAGTTCGAGTACGGCGACACCTGCACCTCGTAGAACGCGGCGCCTGGGACGTCGTCCCAGCCCACGATCGGCGTGTCGGTGTCCATCCCGCCGGATGTCCATGCGATCGGATCGAAGCTCGAGTCGCGCATCGACAGGTCAGAGATCGACGGCGAGCCGGTATCGAAGGTGATCGTGAAGGTCTGCGGATCGCCGTTCGAGTCCGACCACACGGTCGACGTGCCGGCCTGGTTCGACGCGTCGTACGGCGTCACGCGCCAGAAATACGCCTGCGAGGACGGCAGCAGCGTCGTCGGCGTCATCGACGTCGCGACGGTCTCGCCGTCGCAGCAGACGATCGAGCCGCTGGGGAAATCGGGATCGGAGCTGACATCGACCTTGTAGTAGGCGGCGCCGGCCACCGGCGTCCAGGAGAACTGCGGGTCGAAGACGCCCGGGTCGGTGCTCAGGTCGTTCAGCGTGAGCGTCGTCCCGTCCGTCGGCCACGAGTAGGTGAACTCGAAGACGTCGGAGGGTGTCCCGTCGTGACCCTCGGCGTCGATCGGGGTCACGCCCCAGAAATACGTGCCGTCGGGCAGGCGCGACGGCAGCGCGTAGGCGCTCGCCTGCGTCGTCACCGTGTCCACTGCGGAGCTCAGATCCGAACCGGTCGCGATCGTGACGCGGTACTTCTCCGCGCCCGGGATCGCAGACCAGTTCAGGAGCAGCGGATCCGGATACGTGATCGACGCGCCGTCGGCCGGCGTCGTCGGGTCGGCCTTGTCGCTCCAGGCCATGACCACGCTGCGGAGGGCCGACCATGCGCCGCCCGTACCGTTGGCCGCCACGGCGCGCACACGCCAGTAGTAGGTCCCGTTCTGCAGGAGGTCGCTCAGCGCTGCCCGCGTGTTCTTCGTGTCGATCGAGTAGAGCGCCGGGCTGAACGTGTTCGTCGCGGCGATCTGGAACTGGTAGTGGTCGGCGCCCGAGACGGCGGACCAGCTGAACACCGGGACGGCGTCCACGCTGACGCCGTTTGTGGGGCTCTGGGGATTCGGGGGTGCGAGCGCCGCGTAGGTCGGCGCGACGACGACGAGCAGCGCGACCATTGCGGCGAGCAGGATCGCGGGGCGGTGATGTCGGGACAGGCGGTGGATCGGGTGCTCCTTGGCTGCGGCGGGACAGGAGAAATGGCGCACAAAGGCGCAATCTCACTTAGTGCCTGACCGAGGCACAAACGCGATCACCCAAACGCGGGAAATTGCCAGCGGTCAACGACCGCTGGGGCTCACTGATCCGCGGTCTGGCCCTCGCCGTTGCCCTGACCGTGCTGACAGCTCAGCAGCACGGCCGGGGTGCCGGTGAAGTCGGTGCTGTTGCCGGCGGCGTCGCTCACGGTGACGTTCACCGAGATCGGGCCGGCGGCCAGCGAGCTGGCATCGATGCACCCGACGATCACGTGGCCGTCGCCGGCGCTCGCCGACCCCTCGGCGCTCGTGCTGCCGTCGGAGAGCGAGACGGTGACGAGGTCATCCGGGTTGGGCGCCTGGTTGAAGGCGACGAGCACCTTGACGCAGGACGCGCTCGACGGCGTGATCGTGTTCGGCGGCGGACCGACGACCGAGGCCACGGCGGGCGCCGGCGGCGCGTCCGTGTCCTTGATCAGCGAGCCGGAGAAGGTCGACGTGACGCCGTTCGCGTCGACGATCGTGCCGGCGATCGGGAGCGTCCCGTCGGGGAGGCTGCTCAGGTCGGCCGTCCACGAGATCTCGTCGCTGCCGCCGGACTGGGTCGCGAGCGGCATCCCGCCGACCGACAGCGAGATCTGGTCGGCCGGATCGGTCGGCCCGGCGAAGGTCGCGACGATGGTGGCGGCGGTCTGCGTGGCCGCGTTCACGTAGCCGGCGGGGTTGTTCGGGCCGGCGGGCACGCCGACGTCCGTCGGTGCCTCGGCGCCGTCCGCGTCCTTCACGAAGTGCCATGACCACTGCTTGCTGACGTTGCCGCTCGGGTCGGTCTCCTTGATCCCGATCGGATACGTGCCGTCCGGCAGGCTGGTGAGGTCGAGGGGACCGACTGTCAGGGTCGTGCTCTGCCCGTCGGCCGAGACCCCGTACGCCTTGCCGGCGACCCAGATCACGATCTGATCCTCCGGCGAGGGCGGCTGATCGAACGTCGCCTGAACGGTCACGGCGCCCTGGGAGGCCGCGGTGACGACGCCGGGCGGGTTGTCCGGGCCACCGACCACGCCGATCGAGCCGGGAAGCGCGGGGGCGGTCGTGTCCTTGGTGGTCGAGGTCGTGCCCGCAGGTGACGGGTTCCCGGCCTCGTCGGTCGCCGTGGCGGTGACGGCGATCTGATCGCCGTTCGTCGTGTCGGTCAGGTTGGAGGCATCCACGGGGATGACGATCGACGTCTCGTCCGCGGTCTCGGTATCCGAGCCGGTGGCGACGTTCGTTCCGTCCGTCATCCGGACGCTCACGAGGTCTCCGGGAGTATCGGTTTCCACAGTGACCGGCACCGCGTCGACGTTCGCACCGACGATCGGCGGAACCGACACGGTCGGAGCGGAGGGGGCCTTGGTGTCCTTTTGGATGGCGGGACCAGAGGTCGGCTGGCTCGTGTTGCCGAGGCTGTCCGCGGCGGCGGCTGAGACCGCGATCTTTCCGTCGGCAAGGACGCCGACGTCCGGCACGTTGACCTTCACGGTCGAGCTGCCGCCGGCGGCCTGGCCGGCGATGGACTTGCCGTTTGTGTCGGTCAGGGTCACGGTGATCGTGTCCGTCGGGCTGGAGTCGAGCAGGTCTACAGAGACGCTCACACCGCCGCCGTTCGACACCATGGCGGCGTTGATGAACGCGGGCGACCCGATGTCGCCCGGCTTCTCGGGAGCCGTACGGTCTGCGACGGCAGTCGCCCCCGGGCCGGGCGCGCTCGAGACTGGGCCGGCCGCGCTCGTCGCGCCCGGCGCCTCGGCGACGACCTGATAGGCGTAGGTGCCATCGGCGGGGGTCTGGTCGACGGCGCTCGTGGCGGTTGCCGGGAGCGTGGCCACGGTCGACCACGTGCCGCTGTTGCCGGTGGTGCGCTGGAGGACGTAGCCGGACACACCCGAGGACGGCGACGGCGTCCACGCGAGATCGACCGCGCCGCCGGCGGCCGGCGTCGCGGTGAGCGAGGGCGAGGCGACCGGCGCCTGCGCGCCCGTGAGCTGGATGGAGTACGCGCCCACCTTCGAGTTCGCGATCGCCACCGTGAGCGTGCCCGCGATCGGGCCGGCATGCAGGGGGTCGCTCGTTAGCTCGACGGTCGCCGCCTGGCGGGGGCGCACGACCATCCTGGTGCCCTTGGTGCTTTGGAACTGCGCCGTGATCCCGGGCGCATTCACGCTGAGCGTCAGGGGCAGCGGCGCGGAGCTGGTGTTCGTGAGGCTGAGCTCCTTCGGGGCCCCCGAGGTCGAGACGCCGAAGTCGAAGAGGCTATTGATGTCGGCCAGCGGGGAGCCCTGGCCGGTCGGGCGCGCCTGCAGCTTGACGTAATGCTTGACGGGCGGCGCCTTCCAGTCGACCGTACTCACGACGCCATTGAGAACCTTTCCAGGCAGCTTGGACAGCGGGAAGGAGCCGAGGCCGCCGCCGGACAGCGAGATCACGGCGATGGTCGCGTACGTCGCCATGACGGCGACGACGAGCAAACTCGCCGCGAACATGCCCCGACTGCGTGTCAACGGGGGCGCCTTTTTCGCATCTCCCCACCGCATATTGCTGCTGACCCCCTCCTCAGACTGCAGCACTGTATCGGCATTCGCGCCGATAACGCATCCCCCTTTTTGGTGAGCGTGAGGTGCGCACCACTAACGCCCTCCGAGCACACGGCAAGAAGCGCAGCAGAGCGGCGGTTGCGCCCCGGAACGATCAGCCGGCGGGTGGCGACTCGTCCGGAATCGGCAGTCCGCCGGGGACGAGCGGGGCCCCGGGGCGGGGGTGCTCGGCGGCCGGCCCGCGGACGTACCGGCGGGACGCGTCGAAGTAGGGCTGGTGGTCCCAGGGAGCATGCACGCCGGTGGCCAGTGCTTCGGCCACAATCCGGCGCTGGGCCTGGCTTTCGAGCACCTTCTCGCGCAGCGCGTCCAGATCCCAGCGGCGTTCGGCCTCGGCCCCCAGATCCTCGCGCCCGCGCGCGTGCGCGCGGGCTTCCGCCAGGTTGCGCAGCTCCCGCGGATCGGTCTCGAGGTCGTAGAGGAGGTCGGGATCGCCGGGGCAGCGCACGAGCTTGTACCGGCCGCGGCGCACCATCACCGCGGGCGCCGTCACGCCCTCGGCCAGGTATTCCGAGGTCACCGTGACGTCCGCGCCGTCCGCTCCGCGCAGGGCCGGGACGAGGTTCCGGCCTTCGAACCCGGCCTCGGCAGCTCCCGCACCGGCCAGCTCGGCCAGCGTCGGAGCCAGATCCAGCTGCGAAACCGGCCCAGCCATCGGCTGGCAAACGATTCCAGGCCCACGCCAGATGAACGGGACGCGGGCCGACCCCTCCAGGAACGACATCTTGTACCAGAGGCCGCGCTCACCGCCCATCTCGCCGTGGTCCGCGGTGAACACGACGACCGTCTCGTCCTCGAGGCCCGTCGCGGCCAGCGCACCGAGCACCTCGCCGACCCGCTCGTCCATGTACGTGATCGCCGCGTAGTAGCCGTGCCGCGCGCGCAGCACCTCGGCCTCGGTCAGCGGCCGCTCGTCGATGCCGTACATGTCGCGCAGGCGCAGGCTGTGGGGATCCGCCTCGTCGCGGGGGATGCTCGCAACCGCGGGGAGATCGATCTCGTCGTCCCGGTAGGCGTCCCAGTGGCGCGGCCGCACCTCCCAGGGATCGTGCGGGTTCGTGAACGAGGCGACCAGGAAGAACGGCCGCCGGTCGGGCCGCAGGGAGAGCTCGCGGATGCGCTCGACAGCCCGGAAACAGACCTCGTCGTCGTACGCCGTCTGCATCGCCGCCTCGTAGACGCCCGTCCCGAGCACGCTGGTCATGTTGTGGTACCAGGGCAGGCGCGCGGTCGACGGCAGTCGCCAGTCCGGGGTCCAGTCGAACCCGGCCGGGTAGACATCGGTGGTCAGGCGCTCCTCGAAGCCGTGCAGCTGGTCGGGGCCGACGAAGTGCATCTTCCCCGCCAGGACGGTGTGGTAGCCCTCTGCGCGCAGGACGTGGGCGATCGTCGGCGTCGTCGCGGGCAGCTCCGCGGCGTTGTCGTAGACGCCGATGGCCGACGGAGGCCGCCCGGCCAGCATCGCCGAGCGCGACGGCGCGCACAGCGGAGAGACGCAGTAGGCGCTCTCGAACGCCGTTCCGGCGCGGGCGAGCGCCGTCAGGTTGGGGGCGCGAACCACCGAGTGGCCGTGGCAGGGCAGGAACGAGGCCGCCAGCTGGTCGGCCATCAGCAGCACGATGTTCGGGCGCGACGTGCCGATCACGCCGTCGCGGTCTCGAGCGACGGCGTGTCCGCGAGCAGACGGCGGGTGTAGTCGTCCTTGGGCTCCTGCAGCACCCGGTCGACAGGCCCCAGCTCGACGATCCGGCCACCGCTCATGACCGCGACCCGCTGCGCGATGGAGCGCACCAGCGGCAGGTTGTGCGTCACGAACAGCATCGCCAGGCCGAGGTCGCGCTGGAGGTTGCCGAGCAGCTCGACGATGGCCGCCTGCACGCTCACGTCGAGGGCGGAGGTGACCTCGTCGCAGACGAGGACGTCCGGATCGCAGACGAGCGCGCGCGCGATCGCGACCCGCTGGCGCTCGCCGCCGGAAAGCTGATCCGGATACTGACGCGCATAGGCGGCGGTGAGCGACACCCGCTCCAACATCTCGTCGACACGACGGTCGATCGCCTTGCCGTTGCCGGCGCCGAAGAGCTCGAGCGGCTGGCGCACGATCTGGCCGACAGTCCGGCGCGGGTTGAGCGACCCGTACGGGTTCTGGAACACGTACTGGATCGACCTGCGCACGTCGCGCGGCCGCGACCGGGCCGCCGGCGCGAGCGGCGTCCCCCGAAGCAGGATCTCGCCGCTGCGCTCGCGGTGCAGGCCCACGATCGTGCGCGCGAGCGTCGTCTTGCCGGAGCCCGACTCGCCCACCAGCGCCAGGCACTCCCGCGGCGCCAGCCCGAGGTTGACGTCGTGGACGACCGTGAGGCCGAGGTAGCCGGCGTTCACGCCCTGGAGCGCGAGCACGGAGTCGGCCGCCGGCGGCTCGGTGACCGCGCCCGCCGGCCCGGCCCGCTCGTCGACCAGCGCCCGAACCTGCTCGGCGAAGAGGCAGCGGGCGCTGTGGCCCTCGGACACCATCCGCAGCTCCGGCATCGCAACGGTGCACGCCTCTTTCACCATGGTGCAGCGAAGGGCGAAGGAGCAGCCCGCCGGCCGCTGGCCCGGCGACGGCGCCCGGCCCGGGATGCCGACGAGGTCGCGGCGGCCCTCGAGGTGGGGCACGGCCGCCACCAGCCGGCGGGTGTACGGATGCGCGGCGGCCTGGAACAGCTCGTCGGCCGGCGCCAGCTCGACGATCCGGCCGGCGTACATCACGGCGACGCGGGCCGCGAGCGAGCCGACGACGGCCAGGTCGTGGCTGACGTAGAGCGCCGCGACGTGGTGGGCCGCCGCCAGATCGCGCACCGTGCCGAGCACGTGCGCCTGGGTGGTGACGTCGAGGCCGGTCGTGGGCTCGTCGAGCACGATCACGCGCGGCCGGCACGCGAACGCCATCGCGAGCCCGACGCGCTGCTGCTGGCCGCCGGACAGCTCGTGCGGGTACCGGCGCAGGTAGGCGGGCTCGTCCGGGAGCGCGACCTCGCGCATCATCTCGGCGAGGCGCGCTCGCCGGTCCCTGGTCCCTTCGCCGACGCCGTGCACCTCGAGCGCCTCCATGAGCTGCGTCCCGATGCGCAGGGCCGGGTTGAGCGCGGAGGCCGGATCCTGCGGCACGTACGAGATGACGCGGCCGCGCAGGCGCCGCTGCTGCTCGCGGTTGAGCTTCAGCACCTCCTGGTCGCCGACCCGCACCGAGCCGGCGGCGATCTCTGCGCCGCGGCGGGTGTGGCCGAGCAGCGCCAGGGCCGCCGTCGTCTTGCCCGAGCCGGACTCGCCCACGAGGCCCAGCACCTCGCCCGGGGCGATGGCGAACGTGACGTCGTCGACGATGTCGTTCCCCGTGCCGCGGACGACGACCTTCAGCCCCTCGACGACGATCGACGGCTCGGGCGCGCTCACTCTGCACCTCGCGACCGGTCGATGCCGGCGGCCGCCCGCGCAAACCCGTCGCCGACGAGCCCCGTCCCCACGGTCAGGAGCGCGATGGCCAGCATCGGCAAGACGACGCCCCACGGCTGGTCGGTGCCGAGCGCAACCCGGTTCTGCTGGATCATCACGCCCCAGTCGGCGCCGTTCTGGGTCGGCGTGAAGCCGAGGAAGGCGAGCGACGCGATCAGCGCCACCGCGTAGGTCAGGCGCAGGTTGGCCTCGACGAGGAGCGGGCTGAGCACGTTCGGCAGAACCTCACGGCCGAGGATGCGGAACCGGGGCACACCGAGCGCCTCGGCCGCCGACACGAAATCGCGCTCGACGATCGGCTGGGCGGCGCCGCGGACGACGCGGGCGACGCGCGGCATCGTCGTCAAGCCGACCGTGAGCACGATCAGCCACGCCTTGGGGCCGACGGTGGCCATCGCGACCAGCGCGAGCATGATCTGCGGGAAGGCCAGGATCACGTCCATTGCGCGCATCAGCACGTCGTCGAGGACGTTCCGGGCATAGGCGGCCGTCAGCCCGACGGCCGCGCCCAGCACCAGGCCGATGATCGTCGCCAGCACGGCCATCACCAGGATGTCGCGTCCGCCCCACAGGAACCGGCTCCACACGTCCTGGCCGATGTAGTCCGTGCCGAAGAGCGCCTTCGACGACGGCGGCGAGTTCGGCGGCACCCCGACGTAGTCGGTCGGGCCGTGGGGCGCGAAGAACGGGCCGAAGATGGCGATCAGCACGAGCACGACGACCAGCGCAAGCCCGATCCGGGTCCGCCACAGGCGAAGCGCGGTGCGGTACATCGCGCCGGCGGGCGCCCTGGCCCTGACGGCTTCGGGCTCGGGTGTGACCGCGACGTCGGCGACCGTCACAGGCGCGTCCGCAGCCGGGGGGTGACGAGGATGGTGGCGATATCGGCGAGCATGTTCAGCACGACGTAGAGCGCCGCGATCAGCATCGCCAGCGCCTGCACCACCGGCATGTCGCGCGTGGAGACGGCGTTCTGGAGCGCGCCGCCGATGCCGGCGAAGTTGAAGACGTACTCGACGACGATCACGCCGCCTGCCAGGTACGCCAGGTTGAGCGCGATCACCTGGAACGTCGGCCCAAGCGCGTTCGGGAGGGCGTGGCGGACGACCACCTCACGCTCCGGGACGCCCTTCAGCCGCGCCATCTCGACATAGTCGGACTCGAGCACCTCGATCATCGACGCGCGCATGATCCGGGCCACGTAGGGCGTCACCGCGATCACGAGGGTGACGATGGGCAGGATCATCTCCTCCATGTGCTCCCAGGGCCGCTCGCCCGGTGCGAGGTACGCGACCGCCGGCAGCGTGTGCGGGAACACGGTCGTCGCGAAGAGCACGACGAGCGCGATCCCCACGACGAACTCCGGCAGGGCCGCCAGGAGCAACGTCCCGATCGATGACGTCACGTCGAAGAGCCGGTCGCGGCGAAGCGCAGCGTAGGCGCCGATCGCCACCGACAGCGGGATCGAGATCACGCCGGCGACCACCACCAGGAACGCGGAGTTGATCAGGCGGTCGTGCAGGTAGGTCGACACGGGCTCGCGCGCCGCGAGCGAGGTGCCCATGTCGCCGTGCACGAGCCCGGTGATCCAGCTCCAGTACTGGCTCAGGACGGGCCGGTCGAGGTTCAGCTGCTCGCGCAGCGCCTTCAGGCTGTCCGGGGTCGCCGTCCGGCCGAGGATCGACCGGGCCGGGTCGCCCGGCAGCGCCTGGGTGGCCGCGAAGACGACCACCGAGACGAGCGCGAGCACGAGGAACCCGAGCAGCACCCGGCGCAGGATGAAGCCCCAGAGCCCACCATGGCGCGGCGGTGGAGCGCTAGGCGTTGAACCAGATTGTTCGGTACCCATGCCCGAACGAGTCGAGGTTCTGCGTCGACTTGCTCGGGATGAACCCGGACACCTTGGTGCTGTAGCAGTCGACCAGGTTGTTGAAGAACGGGATGATGTACCCGCCGTAGTTGTATTCCTCGTTCTGCATCTGGTGGATGATGTCGCACCGCTTGCTCGGGTCGACCTCCGCCCGCGCCTGCTGGTACAGGCTGATGTAGTCCGAGCCCGGGCCGGACTTGGGCGGCCAGTGGGTCTCGTTGTACGGCGTCTTGAACGGCGGCCCTGCCGGGAGCATGCTGTTCGCGGCCTGGGGCAGGTAGTTGCGGGTCCCCCAGAAGTCGACCGAGAAGGCCAGCTTCAGGTACTGGTCGCCGTAGTAGTTCGGATCGTTGTGGACGTTGACCGTGATGCCGGCGGCCTTCGCCTGGGCCGCGAAGATATTGGCGGTGTCGACCATGCCGGCCGCGCCGTTGGTCGTGTGCAGGTCGAAGGTCGCGCCCGCCATGCCGGCGGACTTGAGCAGCGACTTGGCCTTGTCGATGTCCTGCTCGCGCTGCGGCAGGTCGTGGTCGTAGCAGGCGTCGAACGGCGAGAACAGGTCGTTGGCGACACGGCCGTAGCCCGACAGCACCTGCTGCAGCATCGCGTTGCGGTCGACGATCAGGCGCATCGCCTGGCGCACCCGGTTGTCGTCGAACGGCGGCATGTCGATGGCCATGCAGATCGGCAGCCAGCCGCCGCCCTGGGTGATCAGGATCGCGAGGCCGCCGTTCGACTTGGCGACGTTGATCTGCGCGAACGGGATGTCCGTGATCGCGTCGAGCTGCCCCGACAGGAGAGCGTTCACCTGGGCGGTGGCGTCGGAGTAGTCAATCACCGTGACCTGGTCGAAGTACGGCTGGCCCGTCCGCCAGTAGTTCGGATTGCGCTTGTGGACGCTCTGCTGGCCCGGCGTGAAGCTCTGGGTGACGAACGGACCGGTGCCGACCCACTTGAGCGGGCCCTTGCGGCTGTAGCCCTCGGGCACCATGCCGTTGTAGTACTGGCCCAGCTGCTCGCCGATGGTCGAGTCGGGCGCCTTCAGGTGCAGGCGCACGGTCTGCGGGTCCATGATCTCGATGTTCTTCTGGTCGATCGAGGTCAGGCCGGCGGCACCAAACAGCCCCTCCTTGGGATCGAGGATGCGCTGGATCGAGTACTTGACGTCGTTCGCCGTGAGCGCCTTGCCATTGTTGAACTCGATCCCCTTGCGCAGCCGGATCGTCCACTGGGTGGGCTTGTCCTGGGTGAGCTCCTCGGCCAGACCGCCGTTGTCGCCGCCGATGGTGAGCTGGTACTGATCGTCGTAGACGACGAGCGTCTCCCAGCTCGCGGCCAGGCGGGCCTGGTCGGGCTTCGTGACGATGTTCTGGCCGTCGATCATGTCGCTGGCGCCGCCGCCGGTCACGCCGAGGCGGAAGTTGCCGCCCTTCTTGGGCGTTCCTGCCGCGCTCGAGCCGCCACCGCCCGTGGGGGATGTCGAGCCGCCGCTGCCGCCGCAGGCGGCCAGACCACCCGCGAGCAGCACGGTGCCCGCACCGACCAGAAGATCGCGCCGTGAGAGGCTTACCTGGCCCTCACCCGGACGGTCGCTCGACTTGTCCACCATCACGTCTCCTCCCTTGGACAGACGCGGACCGGCGCATCCACACCGAGACCGGCGAGGATGATCCATCGTCGCCCGCGCCGTGTCAAACCCCGGCCGGCACGATCACATGCCGTTCACGATC
>JBKPMQ010000060.1:0-3404 GCA_046732235.1 Actinomycetota bacterium | reverse complement strand
GCCCGGGGCCTTCCGGATCCTGCTCTCGCACTTTCCCGACGTGCCCGCGGGGATGCCGCCGGGGACGTGCAGCCTCGCGCTCTGCGGCCACCTGCACGGCGGCCAGATCTGTTTGCCGACCCCGCGCGGCAAGGTGCGGCTTTCGCACCGCTCGTACCGCTACGACGAGGGCGTCTACGAGGAACCGGAGACGACCGTCGTGGTCTCGCGCGGCCTGGGGACGACGCTCCTCCCCTTCCGGCTGATGGCCCGGCCGGAGGTGTGCCTGCTGCGCCTGCGGCCCCGCTAGATGGTTGATCGGTAAGTCCCCGCGCGCCTGGACGCGCGACGGTTGGTGGTCGGGTGTGGCGCTAGGGGGCTGCGCCTCACGGGACTTCCCGATCAACCATCTACAGCCGGCCCTTGAGCGTGAGAATGCGCGTGTACGAGGCGGTCAGCCGAGACCGCGGCAGCGTCCCGGCCTTCGCCGCCGCGAGCAGGCGGGTGAAGACGCCCTTGCTCGTCGCCTGCGAGCCGGTCACGAGTAGCAGATCGGCCCCGGCCATGGCGCTCCGGAGCGCCAGCACCGGGTCGGTCAATCCGCGGGCGGCGGCGGCGGCGTCGAGCGAATCCGTGATGGTGACGCCGTTGAAGCCGAGCGTCCCCCGCAGGAGCCCGTGGACGATCGGCCGCGACCAGGCGGCGGCGTGGCCATCGAGGGAAGGGTAGATCGCCGTGGAGAGCATCACGACCGGGCCGAGCGCCCGCCGGAACGCCACCTGGTAGGGCAGGAGGCCGCGCATGAGCTTCGCCCGGGAGGCGCCGATGCGGACGACCGCCTCGTCGGTCGAGACGGTCGCGAGGCCGAGGCCGGGGAAGTGCTTCATCGCGGGCAACGCGCCGCCCTGCTCGAGCCCGTGCGCGAAGGCCGCCGCGTCGGTTGCGACGGTGAAGCGGCTGGTCGAGAACGCGCGCTGCTGCTGCTGGATGAAGTCGGAGGTCCCCGCCGGCACGTCGGCCACGGGCGCCAGGTCGACGTTGATGCCGATCGCATGCAGCGCCGCGCCTGCCTTTCCGCCCGCCGCGCCGGAGAAGAACGACGGCAGCGCCCCGAGCTCGGCGGCCGAGCGCTTCGGCGGTGCCCACGGGATGCGGCGCACGAGCCCACCCTCCTGGTCGGTCGCGATCAGGAGCGGCGGCTGCCCGCCGGCGTGGGCGGCGGCCTGGAGGGCGGTGGTGAGCCGCGACACCTGCGCCTTCGAGACCACGTTGCCCGAGAACAGGATCACGCCGCCCACCTGCCCGGCGCGGACCCGGGCCAGAAGGGGCGTGTTCGGGTGCGTGCCCGTCATGGCGACAACGAGCCGCTGGCCGACGAGCTGGGCGAGCGTCGGCGGCGGCGCCTGCGCCGTCGCGGTGCCTCCACAGAGGCAGGCGGCCGCCGCGATCGCCGTGCCGATCCGCACGCCCGGTCTGGCTCTCCATCCCATGCCTCCAACGTAGCAGCGCCGTTCGGCCGGCACGCGGCGATCGCGTAACGGTTCCCCGGCGGCCGGCCGTATACTCGATCCCATGACCGATCCGACGACCGGCGCGGCGGAGTCGGTGCACTCTGCCGGCGTCTCGGCCCACATCTCCCACGCAGTGATCGCGGCCTACGCCGCCGCCGCTGCGCGCGACGTCTCGGGTGTGCACGCCCTCACCGGCGGGGCCCTCGGCCGCCTGGAGCGGCGCGGCGATCCCGACCGCCTCGGCGTCCGGGTCGCCACGGCCGGCGAGGGCGTGGATCTCGAGCTCCACCTGGTGACGGAGTGGGGCGCGTCCATCCCGGCCGTCGCGGCGAGCGTGGATCGGTCGGTGCGGACGTACCTGGCATCGATGGTCGACCTCGACGTGGGCACGCTCTCCGTGGTGGTGGACGACGTCGCCGCCCGGGAGCCGGCCGTCCGATGACGTCGGTCGACCACCTCACGGGAGCGACGGTCGGCGAGGCGCCGCACCCCTGCCGCGGCTGCATGTGGTGGCAGACGCGTCCGGGCCGGCCGCCGGGTGACCGCGAGCGCTGGATCCGCGACGCCGAGGACGAGTACGGGCCGTGGGGGAAGGTGTACCGCGACGAGACTGGCGTCATCGGCCTGATCCAGTACGGCCCGGCGCAGGAGTTCCCGCGCGCGCAGACAATGCCCGCCGGCCCGCCGAGCCGCGACGCCGTCCTCGTCACCTGCGCCTATCTGACGGACGCCCAGAGCCCGTGGGTGCTCCAGAGCCTCTTCCTGGCGGCGATCGGCGAGTGCCGCAACAACGGCAAGCCGGCGCTCGAGGCGTTCGCCTACCGCTACCCGTCAGGCGAGGACTTCGCCACCCGGTTCCTCGGGCACCGGACGATCTTCCCGGCCGATTTCCTGGCCGACTTCGGGTTCAACGGCCGCCGGACGGCGGGCAGGATCGAGCTCATGCGACTCGACCTGCGCGCGATCGAGCTCGAGCCCGAGCGGGCCGGCCTCGTCCGCCTCCGCGAGCGCCTGGCGCCGGTCATCAACCCCACCCCGGCCGCGGTACGCTGAACCGTCAAGAGCGCGACCGCGAATGCAATCCGGCGGAACACCGAGAGAAGGACGGGTGGAGCATCTGTCGGATCATGGCTTGCTCGCGCTCATCGGGCGCGGTGATCGAGACGCGTTTGCGCGGCTGTACGACCGGTACGGTGCCGCCGCATACGCGCTCGCCGCCCGGATCGTGCGCGACCGCGAGCTCGCCGCCGACGTCGTCCAGAACGTCTTCCTGGCCGTGTGGACGGGCGCGACCCAGTTCGATCCCGCCCGCGGCCAGCCCTCGACCTGGATCATGACGATGACACACCACAAGGCGGTCGACATGGTGCGGCGCGAGGAGCGCCGCCGCACCGAGCCGCTCGACATCGCCGGCGAGGAGGTCGCCGGGGGGGCGACGGTCGAGGAGCAGGCCTGGCGCGGCGTCGCCCGCGAGAACGTGCGCGCCGCGATGGCGCGCCTGCCCGATCCGCACCGCGAGGTCATCGAGCTGGCGTACTTCGCCGGCTACAGCCAGTCGGAGCTCGCCGATCGGCTGGCGCTCCCCATCGGCACGGTGAAGAGCCGCACCTTCGCCGCGATGCGCGCGCTGAAGGACGCCCTGGCCGCGGCCGGCATGCACCCGGAGGACGAGTGGAACACGTCGACGAGCTGATCGCAGGGCAGGCCCTGTACGCGCTCTCCCCGGAAGACGAGGAGCGCGTCGCCCTGCACGTCGCCGAGTGCGACCGCTGCCGCCGCCAGCTGCGCGAGGCCGAGGCCGTTGCCGCATCGCTCGCCTATGCCGTGTCCGCCGCGGCGCCGCCGCCGGATCTCCGCGACCGGGTGCTCGCGGCCGTCGAGCCCGTCGTCGAGGCCGGGCACCCGCCCGAGGCC
>JBKPMQ010000059.1:0-4956 GCA_046732235.1 Actinomycetota bacterium | reverse complement strand
ACCTGGTCTGGGTCGAGGCGCCGCCGTGCGGCCCGGGCGCCGTCGCCGCGGCGCCCGCGGCGGTCGAGGCGACCGAGGCCGAGGGGGCGATCGTGCTCGCGAACGACCGCCTGCGGGCGACCATCGGCGCCGACGGCCTGCTCCGCTCGCTGGTCGAGGTCGGAACCGGCCGGGAGGCGCTGGCCGGTCCGGGGAACCGGCTGCAGCTCTTCGAGGACCGCCCGGTGGCGAACGACGCCTGGGACGTCGATCCGTTCCACCTCGAGACCGAGGCCGACGTCCCTCCTGCGGAGTCGGTCGCCCTCGTGCGGTCGGACGCCCTGCGGGCCGAGGTCGAGATCCGGTGGCGCTTCGGCCGGGGAAGCGGCATGCGCCAGGTGGTGCGGCTCGACGCCGGCTCGCCGCGGCTCGAGTTCCACTGCGAGGCCGACTGGCACGAGCGCCACACGCTGCTCAAGGCGCTCTTCCCGGTCGCCGTGCGAGCGGCGAACGCCACCTACCAGATGCAGTTCGGACACACCGAGCGGCCCACGCACTACACGACCAGCCACGACGAGGCCCGCTTCGAGGTGCCCGGCCACCGCTTCGCCGACCTCTCGGAGCACGGGTTCGGCGTCGCGCTCCTGACCGACTGCAAGTACGGCTACTCGACGTACGAGAACCGCATGCGGATCAGCCTGCTGCGGTCGCCGAAGTATCCCGACCCAGAGGCCGACATGGGGAGGCACCGGTTCGCCTACGCCGTCGTGCCGCATGCGGGCGGCTGGCGCGAGGCCGGCCTCGTGGCCGAGGCCGCCAGCTTCGAGACGCCCCTGCGCTGGGCGCGCGGGCTTCTCCGGGCCGGGTCGTGGGTCGCGGTCGACGACCCGAACCTCGTGCTCGACACCGTCAAGCGGGCGGAGGACTCCGACGCCCTCGTGCTGCGGCTGTACGAGGCCCATGGCGCGCGCGGCCGGGCCCGCATCCGCGTCGGCCTCCCCTTCGCGCGAGCGGCGCGCGCCAACCTGCTCGAGGACGAGGAGTCGCGGCTCGCGGTCACGGACGGCGAGATCGTGGTCGACTACCGGCCGCACCAGATCCTGACGGTGCTCGTGCACTGACCGGCGGGTGAATAAAAGGGGTCAGACCCCGTTTATTCACCCTCGGCCACTGCGCCCGCAGGACGCTGGTCTGCGATTGGACTGATATCGGTAGTTGTATTGGGCTCCAAGTTCCGGTAGCTTCGTCGCCGGATGACATCGACTGCGCCCGACGATCTCGGCGGGGGAGATGTGCTCGCCGACGCCGCGCAGCCGCGGTATGCGACCGTCGCGCGCGAGCTCGCGAACGAGATCAGGCGCCGGACGCTCGACCCCGGCGATCGGCTTCCGAGCGAGCGCGAGCTGAGCCGGCGGCTCGGCGCGAGTCGCGTGACGATCCGCCGGGCGCTCGGGCTGCTGCGCCAATCAGGGCTGGTCGCGCCGTCCGGAACGCGAGGCTGGTTCCTCCTCCAGACCTCGCTGGGCGAGCCGAACGCGCTCATGAGCTTCTCGGACATGGCGACGTCACGGGGGCTGACCCCGACGGCACACGTCATCGCGGCGTTGACACGCGGCGCCGACGTCGAGGAGGCCACAGCCCTGCGGGCCGCGCCGGGCACGCCGCTCTTCGAGCTCGAGCGCGTGCGCCTCCTCGACGGCATTCCGGTCGGCCTCGACCACAGCCGGATCGTGGCGGAGCGGGTGCCGTCAGCTGCGTCCCGCGACTTCACCCGTGCGTCGCTCTATGCCACGCTCGAGGCCGACGGGGTGATGCCGACCCGGTCGGAGTACGTGCTGCACGCGGAGGTCGCGGACCCGGGGACCGCCGAGTTGCTCGCGGTCCCGGTCGGAGCGGGCCTCCTCGTCGCCGAGGCGGTGACCTTCGACCAGCGCGACCAGCCGTTCGAGCTCAGCCGCACCCGCTTCCTGGGTGATCGGTACCGGTTCCGGACCACCCTGTTCCGGCGCGGGCTCGCGGGCATGCGCGGCCATCACCCGGCTGCCGGGAGGCGGTCTTCCCGGTAAATGGACTTACTGTCCGTTATCCGGTACGGTCGTCCGATGGGAGACGGAGAACGCGCGGAGCAGACCGGCGTCATCGCCAAGGCGACGGCGCTTCTCGACCAGCTCGCCGAAGACGGCGAATCCACCGCGGCAGGTCTGGGCGAGGCGCTCGGCGAGCCGCGGACGACGGTCTACCGCCTGCTCCGGTCGCTGGTCGACGTGGGGCTCGTCGAGCCCGGTTCGAAGCGAGGGACCTACCGGCTCGGGCTGCGGCTGTTCCGCCTCGGCGGCGCGGTCGTCGCCCGCTTCGACGAGCGCCAGGCGGCGCTGCCGCACATGGAGCATCTCCACGAGGTCACCGGCGAGACCGTCTTCCTCTGCGTCCGCCGGGGCCGGCAGGCGGTCTGCATCGAGCGCATCGAGGGCTCGCACGTCGTGTCCCTCGCGCTCCGCCTGGGAGGCGCGCTCCCGCTGCATGCCGGGGCTGCGTCCCGTGCCCTCCTGGCGGCCGAACCGCGCTCGGCGTGGGATCAGTACTGGGGGTCCGCCGGCGAGCTCGAGAGCTTCACGCCGGCGACACCGCGCACACGCGAGCAGCTGCACGAGGAGCTCGAGGCGGTACGGCGGCGCGGATACTCGGTGAGCGACGGCGACGTCACGATCGGGATCGCCGCGCTCGGGGCCCCGATCCGCGACGCGCGGGGGGCCGTCACGGCCGCGCTGTCGATCAGCGGCGTCCGGGAGTCGATCCTGGGCGAACGCGGCGACGAGATGGTGCGCCTGGTCACGTCGGCCGCGGACGCCGTCTCGACGGCGCTCGGGTTCGACCCAAGGACGGCGGTGGCGTGTGAGTGATCCCGTGATCCACGTCTCCGGGGGGCGCCCGTTCGACGCCCTCGGTGCGCCGGTGCGCCGGCTCATCCACCCCCGCACCGTCGGCTCGGACCGCCTGGGGGTCTCGATCTGCGACATGCCGCCGGGGTCGCGGGTGCGCCGCCACCGGCACGGCTACGAGGAGGCCTACTTCGTCGTCGCCGGTACCGGGAAGATGTACCTCGAGGGCGAGCCGGGCGAGATCGACCTCGTGCCGGGCCTGCTGGTGTACGTCGCCCCGGGGCGCGTCCACGGCCAGGTCAACGACGGTGACGAGCCGCTCCAGATCCTCTGTTCCCTTTCCCCGCCCCCGGTGGAGGGCGAGGTCCCGGAGCTCGTCGACGAGGGCCGCTCGTGAGCTCGGACGCCGAGGCGATCCGTGCCCGGGCGCGGTTCCTGCGCGAGGAGACCGTCCGCCTGATCGCGATCGCGAAGACCGGGCACTACGCGTCGTCGTTCTCCTGCGCCGAGATCCTGGCGGTGCTCTACGACGGCGTCCTGCGGGTGCGGCGCGGGGAGCCGGAATGGCCGGGCCGTGATCGATTCCTGCTCGGCAAGGGCCATGCGGCCGTCGCGCTCTATCCGCTGCTCGCCGAGCTCGGCTACTTCCCGGCCCGCGACCTGGACGGCTACGCCGGCCTCGGCAGCCCGTTCGGAGACCACCCGGACATGCGCCGCATCCCTGGGGTGGACTTCAGCTCGGGCTCGCTCGGCCACGCGCTCTCGGCCGGCCTCGGCATGGCGCTGGCCGCGCCGCTCGCCGGTGAGGACTACGACGTCTACGTCCTCCTCGGCGACGGCGAGCTCCACGAGGGCCAGGTGTGGGAGGCGGCCATGGCTGCGGCCCATCGGAAGGTCCGCAACCTGATCGCGATCGTCGACCGCAACGAGTACTGCCTCGACGGCGTCGTCGAGGACGTCGTCGGGCTGGAGCCGCTCGCGAAGAAGTGGGCCGCCTTCGGGTGGCAGGTCGTCGCCGTCGACGGCCACGACGTCGACGCGCTGCTGACCGTGTTCGCGGCGCTCAAACGAGATGCGGCACGCGACCGGCCGGCGGTCGTCATCGCGAACACCGTGAAGGGGAAGGGCGTGGGGTTCATGGAGCGCGAGCCCGGCTGGCATCTCGGCTACCTCGACCCGGCCGACGAGGAGCGCGTGCTCGCCGAGCTGCGAGGCGGCGCATGACCCAGGCGCAGAAGCTCAGCCGTGGCACGTGGCAGCTGGGGACGCTGATCGAGCAGGCGCCGGTGCTCCAGACCCTGGCAGAAACGCTCGCCGACCTGGTCGACGAGGGCCACCCGATCGTGGCCTGCACGGCCGACCTGAAGCACTCGAACGGGCTCGTGCGGTTCGAGAAGCGGCATCCAGCCCGGTTCTTCCAGTTCGGCATCTCCGAGCAGAACATGGTCACTGCGGCCGCGGGCATGGCCACGACCGGGCTGGAGCCGTACGTGGCGACGTTCGCGTCGTTTCTCGCCCTGCTGTGCGCCGAGCAGATCCGCACCGACATCGCCTATACCGGCCAGCGGGTGCGGCTGGTCGGCCACCACGCCGGCATCACCCTCGGGTTCTACGGGACGTCCCACCACGCCACCGAGGATCTCGCCATCACACGCGTCATGGCCGGCATGACGGTCGTCGCGCCGGCCGACGCCGCGTCGCTCGCCGCGGCCGTCCGGGCGGCGGCGCGCTGGCCGGGGCCGATCTACCTCCGGGTCGGCCGCGGTCGCGAGCCGGACGTCTACCGCCCGGAGCAGCTCGGGGAGTTCGCGATCGGGCGGGCGATCGAGCACGGCGCGGGGGCCGATCTGACGATCCTCGCGACCGGATCGTCCGTGCACCCGGCGCTCGAAGCCGCCGCGCTCCTGCGCGAGCGCGGCCACGATGTCGGCCTGCTGGACGTGCACACGGTGAAGCCGCTCGACGTCGACGCCGTCCGGCGGGCGGCCGCGGGTAGCCGCGCCCTCATGACCGTCGAGGAGCACAACGTCATCGGCGGCCTGGGCGGGGCGGTCGCCGAGGCCCTCGCGGACATCGGTGCCGCCGTCCCGCTGCGCCG
>JBKPMQ010000058.1:0-11866 GCA_046732235.1 Actinomycetota bacterium | reverse complement strand
GTGCACCCCCGCGTCGGTGCGGCCCGCGACGGTGAGCGCGGCGGCGTCCACCGCGAGGGCGGCGGCCAGGTCGCCCGCGACCGTCCGCAGCCCCGGCTGCGGCGCCCACCCGCGGAAGTCGGTGCCGTCGTACGCGACGGTCAGCCGGTAGGTCGGCACGAGCCGACGGCCCGGCTAGCGGACAGGCTCGTGGTCGACGAGCTCGATGTACGCCATGGGAGCGGCGTCGCCCATGCGCGGGCCGAGCTTGACGATGCGCGTGTAGCCGCCGGGCCGCTCGGTGAAGCGCGGCCCGACCGTATGGAACAGGTTGTGGACGGAGTCCTTGCTGCGCAGGAACGCCACCGCCTGGCGCTGGGCGGCGACGTTCATCGGATCCTTGCGTGCGAGCGTGATCAGCTTCTCGGCGATCGGGCGCAGCTCCTTGGCCTTGGCCTCGGTCGTCTCGATGCGGCCGTGCTCGAACAGCGCCCCGCACATGTTGGCGTAGAGCGCCTTGCGGTGGGACGCATCGCGGCCCAGCTTGCGGCCCTTGCGCCGATGCCTCACTCGGCGCCCTTCAGGTTGAGCCCGTGGGCGGCCAGCGTCTCCTTGACCTCCTCGATCGACTTCTTGCCGAAGTTCGGGATCGCGGCCAGCTCGGCATCGCTCTTGGAGACCAGGTCGCCGATCGTCTCGATGCCGACCCGCTTCAGGCAGTTGTAGGAGCGCACGCCCAGCTCGAGCTCCTCGATCAGGATGTTCTCCATCCCGTGGGCGCTCGGCGCGGCCGCCTCGACGGCGGCGCCGTCGGGCCGCAGGGCCAGATCGGCGGCGTCGATGTCGGTGAAGATCGAGAGGTAGCGGATCAGGATCTCCGCCGCGTCCTTGATCGCGTCCTTCGGCGTCATCGAGCCGTTGGTCGTGACCTCGAGCTTCAGCTTGTCGAAGTCGGTGCGCTGCCCGACGCGGGCGGCGTCGACGTCGTAGGCGACGCGCCGCACCGGCGAGAAGATCGAGTCGACCGGGATGACGCCGATCGTCGTCTCCGGGCCCTTGTTGCCCTCGGCGGCGACGTAGCCGCGGCCGCGGGCGATCGTCAGCGTCATCTCGAACCGGGCCTTCTCGGCCAGGTGACAGATGACGAGATCGGGGTTCAGCACCTCGAGGTCGGCCGGCGCCTCGATGTCGGCCGCCGTGACCGTCCCCGGCCCATCCTTCTGCACCTGCACCTCGACCTCGCCCGACTCGCCGTGGAGCCGGCAGATGAGGCCCTTGAGGTTCAAGATGATGTCGGTCACGTCCTCGCGCACGCCCGGCACAGACGTGAACTCGTGGGCCACGCCCTCGATCTTGACCGACGTGACCGCGGCGCCCTCGAGGGACGACAGCAGCACGCGTCTCAGGCTGTTTCCGAACGTGTACCCGAACCCGCGGTCGAGCGGCTCGACCACGAACGTGCCAAGCGTGTCGCCGATGTCCTCGGACGTGATCTTCGGGATGATCTCTAGCAATTGTCTCGCCTCTTCTTATCTCTCGATGGGGGACTGTCCCCGGGCAAGCGGGGGCGGAGCCCCGCCGTGACGTACTACTTGGAATAGAACTCCACGATCAGCTGCTCCTGGACCGGCGTGTCGATGTCGGTCCGGTCGGGGAGGCGCAGCACCGTTCCCGTCAGGTTGTCGTGGTCGGCCTGGAGCCAGGGCGACACGGACGCCGTCAGGTCGGTGGCGTCGGTGACGACCGCCTTGGCCGCCGATCCGTCGCGCATCGAGACGACGTCGCCGGCCGACACCTGGTAGGACGGGATGTTCACCTTCCTGCCGTTGACCGTGAAGTGGTTGTGCCGCACCAGCTGGCGGGCCTGCGACCGCGAGGCCGCGAAGCCGAGCCGGTAGACGACGTTGTCGAGCCGCAGCTCGAGCATGCGCAGGAAGTTCTCGCCCGTGATGCCGCTGCGGCGGGTGGCCTTCTCGTAGTAGCTGCGGAACTGCGACTCGAGCACGCCGTAGTAGCGCCGCATCTTCTGCTTCTCGCGCAGCTGCAGCAGGTACTCCGACTGCTTGATGCGGCCGCGGCCGTGCTCGCCCGGCGGGTAGGCGCGGCGCTCGATCGCGCACTTCTCGGTCAGGCAGCGCTCGCCCTTCAGGAAGAGCTTCATGTTCTCCCGCCGGCACTGCTTGCACTTGGGCCCGATCATGCGCGCCATCAGACACGCCTCCGCTTGCGGGGGCGGACGCCGTTGTGAGCCTGCGGGCTCACGTCCTTCACGCCGAGGATCTCGAGGCCCGCCGCCTGCAGCGACCGGATCGCCGTCTCCCGACCGGAGCCGGGGCCTTTCACGAACACCTCCACCTTCTGGAGGCCGTGCTCCATGCCCTCGCGTGCGGCCGCGTCGGCGGTCACCTGGGCCGCGAACGGCGTCGACTTGCGCGACCCCTTGAAGCCGACCGCACCGGCGCTCTTCCACACGATCACGCCGCCGTCCTTGTCGGTCAGCGCGACGAGCGTGTTGTTGAACGACGTCTTGATATGCGCCTGGCCGATGGCGATGTTCTTGCGGGCCTTGCGGCGGACGCGGCCACGCGTGCCGCCTCTACGGGGTGCGGGAGGCATTCAATCCTTTCCGTTCAGCTACTTCTTGCGCTGCTTGCCGACCGTCTTCTTGGGCCCCTTGCGGGTGCGGGCGTTCGTGCGCGTCCGCTGGCCGTTCACCGGCAGCCCGCGGCGGTGGCGCAGGCCCCGGTAGCATCCGATCTCCATGAGCCGCTTGATGTTCTGGGAGCGCTCCCGGCGCAGGTCCCCCTCGACCGTCAGCGAGTCGATGTGCGTGCGCAGCCGGGTGACCTCCTCGTCGGTGAGGTCGCGCACCTTCGTGTCGGCCGAGATGCCGAGCTCGGAGAGCACCGCGTTCGACGTGGAGCGGCCGATGCCGAAGATGTAGGTGAGGCCGATCTCGACCCGCTTCTCGCGGGGGAGGTTGACGCCTGCGATACGTGCCATCAGATCACCTTCCCTAGCCTTGACGCTGCTTGTGACGCGGGTTGGAGCAGATCACGAGCACGTTGCCGTGGCGCCGGATCACACGGCACTTCTCACACATCGGTCGGACGCTGGGGCGCACCTTCAACGGGAAACCTCCAAAGGGGCTAAACGCCGCTCGGCAGGCAGGGGACAGCATTGCCCTGAGCGGCCAAGAAGTGTATCACCGGTCTGCGGCCACCCGCCCCGGCATGAACACCAGGTGCCTGGCACCGGTTATTCACCCCGCCGCGTCAGCACGCGCGGCCCGTTGCCGGTGATCGCCACCGTGTGCTCGCAGTGCGCCGCCAGGCTGCCGTCGCGGGTGTAGACGGCCCAGCCGTCGTCGCCGCTCTCCACGTCGTACGACCCGGCCGTGATCATCGGCTCGATCGCGAGCACCATCCCCGGCGCCAGCCTGGGGCCGCGGCCGGGAGGGCCGTAGTTGGGGATCTGCGGGTCCTCGTGCATGTTGCGGCCGACGCCGTGGCCGACGAGGCTGCGGACGACCCCGAAGCCGCGCGCCTCGACGGCGGTCTGCACCGCGTGCGAGACGTCGCCGAGCCGGTGGCCGGCGTGGCACTGCGAGATCGCCGCCTCGAGCCCCTCGTAGCAGGCGGAGATGAGGTCGGCCGCCTGCGGGGACGGCTCCCCGATCGTGAACGTGATCGCCGAGTCGGCCACGTAGCCGTCCAGCGTGACGCCGACGTCGATCGAGAGCAGGTCGCCGGGAACGAGCGCGTACGGGCCGGGGATGCCGTGCACGATCATCGCGTTCGGCGAGGCGCAGATCGACCCCGGGTAGCCGCGGTAGCCCTTGAAGGTCGGCCGGCCGCCGCGCGACTCGATGAACCGCTCGGCGATGCGATCGAGCTCGGCCAGGGTCACGCCGGGGCCGGCCTGTTCCTCGACCAGGTCGAGTGTGGCGGCGACGACACGGCCGGCCCGGGCCATGGTCTCGACCTCGGCGTCGGTCTTGCGGACGATCACGCCCGCGCCCCGAGCCCGTCGAGCAGTGCGTCGAGCTCGGCCGACACCTGCTCGCGCGACTGCGCGGCGTCGAGGTTCGAGACGAGCCCGCGGCCGCGGTAGTACTCGATCACGGGCGCCGCCGCCTCGATCCACTGCTTCCGGAACCGGGTGCGGATGACGTCCGGCCGGTCGTCGTCGCGCTGGTAGAGCTCCGAGCCGTCGATGTCGCAGACCGCGTCGACCGCGGGCGGGTTCGAGTCGACGTGGTAGACGTGGTCGTTCGCCCTGCACATGCGCCGCCCGGAGAGGCGCCGCACGACCGTCTCCTCGTCGATGTCGAACACGATCACGGCGGCGATGTGGCGGTCGAGCCCGAGCAGCATCTCGTCGAGCGCCACCGCCTGGGCCTCGGTGCGGGGGAAGCCGTCGAGGAGCACGCCCGCGCTCGTGTCGTCGGCGCCCAGGCGCTCCTTGAACATCGCGATGATGAGGTCGTCGGAGACGAGGTCGCCGCGCGCCATCACCGCCTTCGCCTCGAGCCCGAGCGGCGTTCCGTCCCGAACGGCGGCGCGCAGCATGTCGCCGGTGGCGATATGGGCCAGGCCGCGCTTGGCCGCGATGCGGCCCGCCTGGGTACCCTTGCCCGCGCCCGGAGGGCCCATCAGGATCAGGTCTAGATGGTCGATCGGTAGCTCCCGTGATGTCCTGGGCGGTCGCTCGCCGAGCAGCGCAAGGACGCAGGGAGCGTCCGGAGCGAACCTCTGGACACGACCGAGGACGCCGCGATGCGACGGTTGGCCGCCGCAGCCCGGCCGGAGCTCGCCCTCAGGAAGCGCTTCTGCGCCCAGGCGTGCGGGAGTTGCCGATCGACCGTCTGGGCCATGGACTACTTCAAGAAGCCCTTGTAGGCGCGCATCGAGAGCTGCGACTCGATCTGCCGCATCGTGTCGATGGCCACGCCCACGACGATCAGCACCGAGGTGCCGCCCAGCGCCCGCGCGGTCCCCTGCGAGAACCCGCCGTACTTGATGAAGAGCGACGGCAGCACCGCGACGGTGGCCAGGAAGAGGCCGCCCGCCACGGTCAGCCGCACCAGCACGCGCTCGAGGTACTGGGCGGTCGGCCGCCCGGGGCGCACGCCGGGGACGAAGCCGCCGTTCTTCTTCAGATTGTCCGCCTGCTCGATGGAGTTGAAGATCACGGCCACGTAGAAGAACGTGAAGCCGAAGATCAGCGCCGCCTCGCCGATCAGGAACGGCCAGCCGCCCGGCTGCAGGAAACGGGCCAGGTCGTGGGCGATCCCCCACGGCACCAGCTGCCCGACCGTCGGCGGGAAGGCCATGATGGCGGCCGCGAAGATGACGGGGATGACGCCGGCCATGTTCACCCGCAGGGGCAGGTAGGTCGAGCCGCCCGTCGTCATCCGGCGCCCCACCATGCGCTTCGCGTACTGGATCGGGATCTTGCGGATCCCCTCCTGCACGAAGACGACGGCAACGATGACGCCGAACACCACGATCGGGAGCGAGAGCTTCTCGAACGTCGAGCCGTTCCACCAGGCGGAGATGCCGGCCGGGGCCGACGTCAGGATCGACGCGAAGATCAGCAGCGACATCCCGTTGCCGACGCCGCGCTGGGTGATCAGCTCGCCGATCCACATCAGCAGGGTCGCGCCGGCGGTCAGGGTGACCACGATCAGGATGACGTTCCCGAGCGTCCAGTTGATGAGGCTGCCGGACGTGGTGACGCCGAGCGCGTTCGAGTGGAACGCATACGTGTAGCCCAGCGCCTGCAGCCCGGCCAGCGCGACCGTCAGGTAGCGCGTGTACTGGGTGATGCGGCGCTGCCCCAGCTCGCCCTCCTTCTGCAGGGCCTGGAGGCTGGGGAAGACCGGCGTCATGACCTGCAGGATGATCGAGGCCGTGATGTACGGCATGATCCCGAGCGCGAACACGCCCAGCCGGGCCAGGCCGCCGCCGGAGAATACCGACAGGAGCCCGAAAATCCCGCCCTGGTTCGAGAGCGCGCTCGAGAGCGCGTCCGAGTTCACGCCCGGCGCGGGCACGTAGGAGCCCAGCCGGTAGATCGCGAGCATCGCAGCCGTGAAAAGCAGCTTCTTGCGCAGATCCGGCGTGCGCCAGGCGTTGATCAGGTTCTGCAGCACGTCGGCTCCGGCCTACTCCTCGGTCTCGGGCTCCGTCTCGGCGGCCTCGGGGGCCTCGTCCTGCGCCTCGGCCGCCGGCTCCTCGGCCGGCGCGGCCTTCCGTGTCGCGGCCCGCTTCGGCTTCTCGGGCTCGGCCACGGCCGGGCCGCCGCCGATCACCACGGCCTTGCCGCCCGCGGACTCGATCGCCTCGGCGGCGCGGCGCGAGAACGCGTGCGCGTGCACGGTCAGCTTGCGCGAGAGCTCGCCGTCTCCGAGGATCTTCACGGGATGGCGGAGCGTGCGCACGACGCCCGCCGCCTTCAGCAGGTCGGGCGTGACCTCGACGCCGGCGTCGAACCGCTCCAGGTCGCGCAGGTTCACCGGGGTGGTGTGCGTGCGGAACGGCCCCATCGGCATCGACTTGCGGTGGTTGGGGCCGCGCAGCTTGCCGAGGCGCATGTAGAGCGGCATCTGGCCGCCCTCGAACCCGGCCCGCATACGGTGGCTGCCCGAGCGCGACTTCTGGCCCTTCTGGCCGCGGCCGGACGTCTTGCCGTTGCCCGAGCCCTCGCCCCGCCCGACCCGCTTGCGGTCGCGGTGGCTGCCTTCGGCCGGGCGCAGCTGGTGCAGCCCCGGGGCGGCGGTCGTCTCGTCAGCCATCGATCTCCTCCACCTTCACGAGCGAGCTCACGCGCCGCAGCATGCCCTGGAGCACGGGCGAGTCCTCGCGCTCCGTCTGGGCGTTGATGCGGCGCAGGCCGAGCGCCCGCAGCGTGCCGCGGTGCTCGGGCCGGGTGCGGGCCGTGCCGCGCACCTGGGTGATCCGCAGCTTCGCCATCAGGCGTCCTCACCGCCCTCGGGCTGCTCGGCGCCGGCCGCCTTGTCGGCGTCGGCCTTCGGGGCGCGCTTGCGCGGGGCCCGCCGGGGCTTCGGCTTCTCCTCGGCCTCCGGCGCGGTCTCGGCCTCGGCCGGCTCGGCATCGGGCTCCGCCTTCGGCGTCGCCTTGGGCCTGGCCGCGGTCTTCGGCTCGGCCTTGGGTTTGGCCGGCTCGGGCCGGGCCGGGGGCGCCTCGGCCTCGGCGACGGCCGCTGCGGCGTCGGCCTCGGCCTTCGCCTCGGCGACGACCTCGGAGTGCGGCTTGATCACGTCGCGGATCTCGAGCCCGCGCAGCTTGGCCACGTCCTCGGGCCGCTTCAGCGACTTCAGGCCCTGCACGGTCGCCATCAGCAGGTTGATCGGGTTCGCGGTGCCGAGCGACTTGGCCAGGATGTCGCGCACTCCGCCCAGCTCGAGCACGGCCCGCACGCCGGCGCCGGCGATGACGCCGGTGCCCTCGGAGGCGGGCTTCAGGAGCACCTGGCCGGCGCCGTAGCGGCCCGTCACCTGGTGCGTGATCGTGTTCCTGTACTTCGGGATCTGGAAGAGGTTCTTCTTCGCGTCCTCGACCGCCTTCGCGATCGCCGACGGCACCTCGTTCGCCTTGCCGTAGCCGACGCCGACGTGGTCGACCTCGTCGCCCACGACGACGAGCGCCGTGAACGAGAACCGGCGTCCGCCCTTCACGACCTTGGCGACGCGGTTGATCTTCACGACCCGCTCCTGCAGGTCGCGGCCGGCGACCTCCGACCCGCGAGCGGCGGGGTTACGCGATCCGGGTCTGGGGGCTACAGCCAACCTAAAACTCCAATCCGTTTTGTCGGGCGGCGTCGGCGAGCGCCTTCACCCGCCCGTGATAAAGGTAGCCGCCGCGGTCGAACACCACCGTGGCGATGCCCGCGTCCTTCGCCCGCTCGGCGACGAGCTTGCCGACGGCGGCCGGGGCCTCGGCCCGCTTCGTCTTCGCGAGCGACTTGTCCTGGCTCGACGCGGCCGCGATCGTGCGGCCGGCGTCGTCGTCGATCACCTGGGCGGAGATGCCCCGGTTCGATCGGTAGACGGCCAGGCGGGGCCGCTCCGCGGTGCCGACCACCTTCGAGCGCACGCGCCGGTGGCGGCGCAGGCGGGCCTGCTGTTTCGTCTTGACGGCCATTAGATTGTCGACTCCCGGGCGTCGTGAAGTCCTGGGCGGCGAGGACCGAGCAGCGCGCCCCAGCCGGCATCGACTGACAGCGAGGCGGTGTGCGTCCAGGCGCGCGAGGCTCGGGGGTCGACCATCTTACGCCCGCTTCCCGACCTTGCGGATGACGTGCTCGCCGGCGTAGCGGACGCCCTTGCCCTTGTAGGGCTCGGGCGGGCGCCACTTGCGGATCTGGGCCGCGATCTCGCCGACCTGCTGCTTGCTCGAGCCGCTGACGACGATCTGGGTCGGCTGCGGCACCTCGAACGTGATCCCCTGCGGCGCCTTCACCGTGACGGGGTGGCTGAAGCCGAGCTGCATCTCGAGGTCGGAGCCGCGCAGCGCCGCGCGGTAGCCGACCCCCTGGATCTCGAGCCGCTTCGTGAACCCGGCGGTGACGCCGGTGACCATGTTGGCGACGAGCGTCCGCGTGAGGCCGTGCAGGGCGCGATGGTCGTTGCGGTCGGTCGGCCGGGTGACGACGAGCTGGCCGTCCTCCTGCGCGACGGTGATCTGGGGCGAGATCCGCTCGGAGAGCTCGCCGCGCGGTCCCTTGACCGACACGCGGCCGGGGGCGATCTCGACCGTGACCCCGTCGGGGACGGGGATCGGCATGCGTCCGATTCTGCTCATCGATCACCACACATAGCACAGCACCTCTCCGCCGACCCCTTGCTCCTGGGCCTGGCGGCCGGTCACGACGCCCTTCGACGTCGACAGGATGGCGAGCCCCATGCCGCCCAGCACGCGGTGCGGCCGGTCCTTCTTCGCGTACACGCGCCGGCCGGGCTTCGACACCCGCTTCAGGCCCGAGATCACGCGCTCGCGGCTGGGGCCGTAGCGCAGCGTCAGGGTGAGCGTGTCGTGCGTCTCGCCCTTGGAGACGCTCCAGTCGTCGATGTAGCCCTCCTCCTTGAGGATGCGCGCGATCTCGCGCTTCATCCCCGAGGTGGGCATCGCCACCGTCTCGTGCAGCGCCGTGTTGGCGTTGCGGATGCGGGTGAGCATGTCGCCGATCGGATCAGTGACCATGACCGTTCCTCACCAGCTCGACTTCGTCATTCCCGGGATCACGCCCTGATGGGCGAGCTCGCGCAGGCAGATGCGGCACACCCCGAACTTGCGGAAGTACGCCCGCGAGCGCCCGCAGCGCGAGCAGCGGTGGTAGGAGCGCGTCTCGAACTTCGCGCCCCTCGACTGCTTGACCCTCAGAGATTCTTTCGCCATACCTGGTCTCGTCCTTCTTCCTGCGGGATCAGCCCGCGAACGGCATCCCCAGGGCGCGCAGCAGCTCGCGCGCGCCGTCGTCGTCGGTCGCCGTGGTCGTGATCGTGATGTTCAGGCCGCGCACCTCGGAGACGTCGTCGTAGTTGATCTCCGGGAAGATGATCTGCTCGCGCACGCCCATCGAGAAGTTGCCGCGGCCGTCGAACGAGCCCGGGTTGATCCCGCGGAAGTCGCGGATCCGCGGCAGGGCGATCGTCGTCAGCCGGTCGAGGAACTCGTACATGCGGGCGCCGCGCAGCGTGACCTTGCAGCCGATGGGCATCCCGTCGCGGATCTTGAAGCCGGCGATCGACTTCTTGGCCCGCGTCACCACCGGGCGCTGGCCCGAGATGATCGCCAGCTGCTCGGTCGCATCCTCGAGCGCCTTCGAGTTGATCTTGGCCTCGCCGACGCCCATGTTGAGCGTGATCTTCTCGAGCCGCGGCACCGCCATCGACGACGTCAGCCCGAGCTGCTGCTGCAGCCGGGCGCGGACGTCGGAGTCGTAGCGCTCCTTCAGCCGGGGCGTGGGGATCTCCGTCGTGCTCACTTGTCGACGTCCTTCCCGCAGTTGCGACAGACGCGCACCTTGTTGCCGTCCTTCTCGTTGACCCGGTAGCCGACGCGGCTCGGCTTGCCGCAGGCAGGGCACACGAGGGCCACGTTCGAGACCTGCAGCGGCGCCTCGCGCTCCAGCACCCCGCCCGGGATGATCTGCTGGCTGCCCGACGACCGCGGCGCCGGCCGCGGCTTCGTGTGCCGCTTGATCATGTTCACCTTCTCCACGACGACGCGGCGCTCGGCGGGCAGCACGCGCGTGACGGTGCCGCGCTTGCCGGCGTCCTTGCCGGAGAGCACTTCGACGGAGTCACCTGTTTTGATCTTGAGCTTCGCTATTGCCATGTCACTGAACCTTATTCACCAGCATGGGCCGGTCTTTCGTGCTCCTGCGAAACCGCGTTTCACAGGAGCGTGGAAGCGTTTCGAGCGCCCCCTCAAGGACGGGGCTCGTGGGGGAACCCTGGGATTCCCCCACGCTAAAGCACCTCTGGTGCGAGAGAAACGATCTTCATGAAATTGCGCTCGCGCAGCTCGCGTGCGACGGGCCCGAAGATGCGCGTGCCCCGCGGGTTGCGCTGGTTGTCGATGATCACCGCCGCGTTCTCGTCGAACGCGATGTACGTGCCGTCGTCGCGATGGTGCTGCTTCGTGGTGCGCACCACCACGGCCGTCACCACCTCGCCCTTCTTGACGGCGCCGTTGGGGGTGGCCTGCTTGACGGTGCCAACGATGATATCCCCGACACCGGCATAGCGACGCCGGCTGCCGCCCTTGATGCGGATGCAGAGCAGCTCGCGGGCGCCGGTGTTGTCGGCGACGCGCAGCCGGGTCTCCACCTGGATCACTTCGCCACCTCGACGATCTCCGCGACCCGCCACCGCTTCGTGCGGGAAAGCGGGCGCGTCTCGACCAGGCGGACGACGTCGCCGACCTTGGAGCTGTTCGCCTCGTCGTGCGCGTGCAGCTTGATCGAGCGGCGCAGCATCTTGTGGTATTTCGGGTGCGGCTTCACGACGTCAACGCGGACGACGACGGTCTTGTCCATCGCGTCGGAGACGACCACGCCGCGGCGCTCCTTGCGGCGGCCGCGGGCCTGCTGCTCGGCGGCGCTCATGACGCGCTCCCGGAGCGCGCGCCCTCGCCGGCCAGCGTCAGCAGCCGGGCGATGTCGCGCTTCACGCGTGTGAGCGCAGCGGTGTTGTCGAGCGCGCCAGTGGCATGCTGGAAGCGCAGGTTGAACAGCTCCTGGCGCGCCTCGGCCAGCTTGCGCTCGAGCTCGTCTGCGGTCAGCTCGCGGATCTCACTGGCCTTCAAACAGATCACCCTCCCGGGACACGAACTTCGCTTTCACCGGCAGCTTCATGGCGGCGAGCCGAATCGCCTCGCGGGCGAGCGGCTCGGGCACGCCGGCCAGCTCGAACATCACCCGGCCCGGCTTCACCACCGCCACCCAGTGCTCCGGCGATCCCTTGCCCGAGCCCATGCGGGTCTCGGCCGGCTTCTGGGTCACCGACTTGTCGGGGAAGATCGTGATCCAGACCTTGCCGCCGCGCTTGATCTTCCGCGTCATCGTGATACGGGCGGCCTCGATCTGACGGTTGGTCACCCAGCCCGCCTCAAGCGACTTCAACCCGTACTCGCCGAACATGACCCGCGTGCCGCCCTTGGCGTCGCCACGGCGGCGCCCGCGATGGACGCGGCGGTACTTGGTGCGCTTGGGGAGGAGCACTACTCGGCGCCTTCCGCCGGCGGGGGCGGGGTCGGGGTCTCGGCGGGCGTCTCCGCCGGCGCCTGCCTGGCCTCACTCGCGGGGGCCGCGCCGCCGTCGGACTGGGCGGGGCGCGGACGCGAGCGCGGCCGGCGTC